>JAJQIE010000262.1 GCA_021199395.1 Lachnospiraceae bacterium
AACTGAGAGCGAGACTGAAGCGGCTGAAACCGAGAGTGAGACGGAAGCAGCTGAAACCGAATCCGAGACAGAGATATCCGTGCAGACGGGCGATGAAACTCCGCTTGGACGCTATGCGGCGCTGCTGCTTCTGGCGCTGGCGGTGCTGCTGGGAAGCGCGCTGGCTGTGGCGCGAAAGAAGGGCGGAAGAGAATAAACGATATTATTCACGGGGGCGAAAGACAGACAAAAGTTCTGACCTTTCATAAGATGCGAAAAATGCGCGTGCTTTTGCCGCGCATTTTTCGCATCAGTGGGCTGTATCATTTTTTTATTTCCAGATATGGCAAAGCTTTATAATCTTATAGGAAGCGACAGCGTAGACGCAAGGCTGCAGCGATCAGTCCGCGCAGTGTCCATGACCGTTCGTACTGACTACTTCAGAAGACACGATTTTTCCTTCTTCTATGTCGTAAATCTTAAACTGTTCCGTGTGTCCAAAGTGCTGAAAAATCTGTCCGTTTTCGTAAGTAATTGCAATTCTCATAATCGTTTCTCCTTTTGATTTCCGGTAGGTTTGGTAAAGCTCCTGTTGTTATGAAGTCTGTTGGTACCCTGGTGTTCCCGATAGGCCTTAGGCGTAGTACCCGTAATACGTTTGAAAAGGCGGCTGAAATAGTAAATATCGGGAATACCGCACTGCTGCGCGATGGTTTTGAGCGGAAGCGTGGTCGATACAAGAAGGCGCTGGGCATACTGAATACGGCTGCGGTTTACATACTCTGTGAGAGAAATCCCTACTTCTTTTTTGAACAGGGCAGAGAGATAATTTGGGCTGACAGAAAGAAGATCCGCAAAGGTTTTCAGGCTCAGGTTCGCGCTCAGATCGGTAGAGATATAGGTGAGAACCTTGCTGGTCAGCGCGGAATATTTGCCGAGCGTATATTTCCGCACCAGCTGACAATAATGCCGGATGCAGTCATTCAGAAAGCTTCTGCATTTTTCCACGCTGGTCAGCTGCTCGATCATCCGTACATTCTGGTTGGAAAGCGCGTCTATATGAATCGGGTGAACGCCTGCCGCCTCCGCTCCCTTTCGAAACAGGGTGTTCAGCGTAATACAGTAATCCTTTGTGTCCCGCAGCCGGTCGGTCATGCGCGCCGGGACGAGGTGGGTGGAATATTTCGAGAACACATTCAGAGCCTTCGCTGCATTTCCGTCTCTGACGGCCGCAATCAGAGCGGCTTCGTCCTCATAGCGTGATTCAATCATCCGGATACTGACGAACGGCTGCTCTTTTATCCGGAAATACTGATTATAATAATCCGGCCATCGGTCCAGCTCACCGAAATTTGTGTTGACCAGTTCATAATTGTCAGAACCGTACAGCCGTCCGGCCAGTAAGGTAAACAGGTTTATGAACCAGGACTGAAAAGGAAGAAAAGCAATATTCTGATAATACTCCCGCATCGGATCATACAATTCCTGTGGGATTTTCAGACTGTTGAATAATTCCTTCAGATCCCTGCTTTCAGGCTGAAGGAATATGACGGGACCGCATATCATTATATCATCAGAATCCGGAAGAAGAAGAATCATATAAGAACACTGAAACGTATCGGTCAGGAAATACAGCTTCCGCGGCTGGAGCGATTGCAGGAAGCTTTCTGTCATTTCCTGCATATTTTCATAATTCAGAATAGACTGGCGCAATCCCTGATCAAGTACCGATACGTCCACATCGCGCAAAGAAAAGCAATGCGTCGGAATATAGTGAATCTTCAGCAAATCTTTTACAAAATCAAAAACATCCTGTCCCTTCATTTTTTTCTCCTGTTTTGATATGGATTCCACTTTTTATGGAAATACTATTTTTATTTTACAGTGGGAAGCCTGTTTTTGCAATCATAGAAAATATCACTGTATTGTACAATTTTACACTTTCTTTGCATAATTTTACTGCTAAAAATGGACAAAATAGAATTTTACAAAAAATGAGTGGAATTGTGCATCGTAAAAAATAGTCAAAAAGATATAATCAAATTCAAATATATTTGAGCATATTAACGAAACAATAGTCGGCGAAGAGGAAAGGAATCGTTTTCACTTCGCGACTGATCCAGGAAAAGGAGGAGGATCATGAGAAGCATTATTAACATGAACGAGGATTGGCGGTTTATTCAGGAGGATGCCGGGCTTCCGGAGCAGCTGCCCGGAGACTGGCAGAGGGTGAATCTGCCGCATACCTGGAATGCCATCGACGGTATGGATAGAAACGGTTCCTATGACCGCGGGAGGTACTGGTACGCAAAGACCTTTGAGACGCCCGGACAGCCCTTAAAGGGCGGACGGGTCTACGTGGAGGTGCTGGCGGCAGGACAGCAGGCGACTGTCTATGTGAATGGTAAAGAAGCTGTTTACCATGAAGGCGGATATTCTGCGTTCCGCGCGGATATCACGAATCTGTGCAGGGAGAATGCGGAAAACCTTCTGGTGATCGCCTGCAGCAATGAGTATAAGGACAGCGTTTATCCGCAGTCGGCTGATTTCACCTTTTATGGCGGGCTTTACCGCGGCGTAAACCTGATTTCTGTGCCGGAAACTCATTTTGATCTGGATTATTATGGCGGACCGGGGATTGCCGTGACGCCAAAACCGGATGCTGCCGGAAACGCCACATTTGAAATTGAAACATGGGTGACGAATCCGGATGAGAATTTCACAGTGCTCTATTCGGTTCTGGACGCGGAAAGCAATGAGGTGGCTTCGGCTGTAAGGCCTGCCAGTGATACCAAAACAACGGTTTTCGTGCCGGACGCGACAAAATGGGACATGGATCATCCGTATCTGTATACAGTGACGGCGATCCTGCAGCGCAGGAATGAGGCTTATGACGAAGTATCCGCGCGGGTCGGTGTAAGAAGCTTTTCGGTCGATCCGGACAAAGGCTTTATCATCAACGGAAAGGAAACTCCGCTGCGCGGCGTGAGCCGTCATCAGGATCTGCTTTATAAGGGCAATGCCCTGACGAAGGAGGACCATTACCGGGATGCCAGGCTGATCAAAGAGCTGGGAGCGAACACGATCCGTCTGGCGCATTATCAGCACAATCAGTATTTCTATGACGCCTGCGATGAGCTGGGCTTCGCGGTGTGGGCAGAGATTCCGTTTATCAGTGTCTTTAATAAGGATCCTGCGGCGCACCAGAACTGTATCAGCCAGATGAAAGAGCTGATTATCCAGAATTATAACCATCCATCCATCCTGTTCTGGGGCGTGTCAAACGAGATCCTGATCGGCGGTATCTCGGAACAGCTTGTGGAAAACCATAAGGAACTGAATGAGCTCTGCCATCAGTTGGATCCGACCAGGCTGACGACGATCGCCCATGTGTCCATGACGCCCATTGAGAGCCCGATTCACGGGATTACGGATGTCGAGAGCTACAACCATTATTTCGGATGGTACGGCGGGAAGATGGAGGATAATGGACCATGGCTCGATCAGTTTCATAAATTCCATCCGGAGATCTGCCTTGGACTTTCTGAGTACGGATGCGAAGGAATCATTACCTGGCACGGGCCGAATCCGGCGTGCAAGGATTACAGCGAGGAATATCAGGCTCTTTATCATGAGCATATGGCAAAGGTTCTCGACGAGCGGCCTTGGATGTGGTCCAGCCATGTATGGAACATGTTTGACTTTGGCTGTGCGGCCCGCGATGAGGGCGGCGTATCCGGTCGGAATAATAAAGGCCTGATGACGATGGACCGCAAAACGAAGAAGGACAGCTATTTTATCTATCAGGCGTACTGGACCCAAAAGCCGATGGTGCATATCTGTGGTCGGCGCTACGCGCAGCGCGCAGGTGAGAAAACGGAAATCCGCGTCTATTCAAATCAGCCTGTGGTGGCGCTGTACCTGAACGGGAAGCTTCTGGAAGAGAAAACCGCGGAAAAGGTATTTGTCTTTGAAGCGGCGCTGGAGGAAGGGCTCAACACCGTGCTGGCAATCGCAGGTGATGTGAAGGATTCCATCACACTGGAGAAGGTGGAAAAAGAGCCGTCGATCTATGTGCTGCCGGAGGTAAACGAGCGGAATGAGGGCGTAGCGAACTGGTTTAAGCTTGCGGGAGATCTGGATCTGAGTGCGCCGATGGAATTCCCGGAGGGAAAATACAGTATCAAAGATACGTTTGAAGAGCTCGCGAAGTGTCCGGAGGCTCTGGCCGCCGCTTCCGAAGCGTTTAAGCTTACGATGAATATGACCATGGCTCCGGGAGAGGGCATGTGGGATATGATGAAGTCCATGACGCTGGAGACTGCGCTGGAAATGGCCGGCTCTCTGTGCCCGGAAGGCTTTGCCGAGAGTGTGAACGCGAAGCTGATCCGGTTTGATAAAAAATAATTGTGCTTTGGTCTGCGTGGCGCCGTCGGTCACTGTCGCACGGCGTCATGCAAAGACGCAGGAGTTTGCTTAAAACATATGAGAAAGTGAGGAAAGTGAAATGGCATCAAAGAAAAAGGGTTCCGTTCGCAAATTTGGAGTGATTGATAAGTTTGCATATGCGATGGGTGATTTTGGCAATGATTTTACGTTTATTCTTTCATCGACCTGGCTGATGAAGTTTTATTCGGATGTGATGGGCGTTGGCGTAGGGATTGTGGGAGCGATCATGATGGTAGCGCGTTTTGTGGACGCGTTTACGGATACGGCCATGGGACAGATCGTAGACCGTTCCAAGCCGACCGAAAAAGGGAAATTTATCCCCTGGATGCGCCGCTTTATGGGACCGGTCGCGCTGGCTTCGTTCCTGATGTATGCCAGCTGGTTTAAGGGAATGCCGATGGGCTTTAAGGTAGTGTGGCTGGTGATCACCTATCTGCTCTGGGGCAGCATCTGCTATACGGGCGTAAATATTCCTTACGGCTCGATGGCATCCGCGATTACGGACGATCCGGAGCAGCGCACACAGCTTTCTACCTGGAGGAATATCGGCGCGACTCTGGCAAACATGGTGGTTGGCGTAGTCCTTCCTCTCGTGGTATATTACAAGGACGCAAACGGCAACAGCCAGCTGTCCGGGACCAAAATGACGATCGCAGCCCTTGCCTGCTCGCTCCTTGCTGTTTTATGCTACACGATCTGCACTTCCCTGTCGGTGGAACGTGTGAAGATTGAGGTAAAGACGGAAAAGTTCAGCCTTGGCACACTGATCAAACAGCTGTTTTCCAGCCGCGCTCTGATCAGCATTATTGTCGCGGCGATCGTTCTGCTCCTCGCACAGCTGACAATGAGCGGCATGGGTACTTATGTGTGGGCAAATTATTTTAATAATACAACCTATCAGTCTCTGGCAAACTTCGGAGGCGTCATCGTCATGCTGGTGCTGGCAATCTTTGTCGTCCAGCCGATGGCCAAAAAGTATGGCAAGAAGGAAATCTCGATCTTTGGCGCGGCAGTGGCAGTAGTTTCCTTTGTAATCGCTTTTATCCTGCACACCTCAAATCCGACTATTTACATCGTGTGCTTTATGTTTGGATATTTTGGCCTTGGATTCTTTAATTCCGTGATCTGGGCGATGATCGTAGACGTGATTGATGAAGACGAGGTTCGGCGCGGCACACGTTCCGATGGAACCATCTACTCGCTGTATTCTTTTGCGAGAAAATGCGGGCAGGCATTCGCTTCCGGCCTTACCGGAGCATTGCTGACCATGATCGGATATACTTCGGCGACTGCGTTTGATACAAATGTAGTCAATGGTATTTACAATGTATCTGTTCTGGCACCGGCGATCGGGTTTGCCGCTTTGATCCTTGTGCTGGTATTCTGGTATCCGCTGGATAAAAAGACCGTGGACGCGAACGCGGAGACACTGAGGAAGAAGAGGGAAGGAAAGTAAAGGAAACAGAAGAAAACCGGCGGAATACGTCGCGGGAACAGCAATAAGAATGGGAACAGGATTAGCCCCGCATCGGAAAGGATGCGGGGGATGCGAGGAGGACGTTTATGGCAGATAGCATAGCGGAATTTCAAAAGCGGCATGAATATCTGGTCTGCGTGGACAGCGACGGATGTGCGATGGACACGATGGATATCAAACATATCCGCTGTTTTGGCCCCTGCATGGTTGATGAATGGAATCTGGGGGAATGGCGTCAGGAGATCCTGACGCGCTGGAATGAAATAAACCTGTATACGATGACTCGCGGTATCAACCGTTTCAAGGGGCTGGCAATGGCTCTGCGGGAAATCGATGGAAAATACCGGAAGATCGATGACCTGGACGCACTGGAGGCATGGGTGGCCGCCGCGCCGGAGCTTTCAAACAATTCGTTGAAGAATGCGATTATGGAAAACACATCCAGGGGAGAATCCCATATTTCGCTGGAAAAGGCATATGCCTGGAGCAATGCGGTCAACCATTCCATATCTCTGCTCGCCCAGGACGAGAGAAAACCATTCGAGGGTGTGGATATGGCGCTCACACTGGCACATCGGGAGGCTGATGTGGTAGTAGTCTCCAGCGCAAACCTGGGGGCAGTTCTGGAGGAGTGGGATCTCTATGGCCTGCTGGGGCATACGGACGCGGTGCTGGCGCAGGACGCCGGGACAAAGGCGCATTGTATTGGCGAGCTCCTGAAAAAAGGTTACAAAAAGGATCATGTACTGATGTGCGGGGATGCCCCTGGGGATTTGGATGCGGCAAAGCAAAACGGCGTATACTATTATCCGATTCTGGTACGCCATGAGCCGGAAAGCTGGACAAAGTTTTCATTTGAAGGCTTTTCCAGACTGGTGGAGGGTACCTATGGAGGCGCTTTCCAGGAGGAACGCATTCGGGCGTTTCGGGCGAATCTGGGCGGCTGATGAGCGCCGCTGGCGCCTGGCAATGGCGCAAAATTAACGTATCTGCTGTGGATGCTGCGGCAGACATGACAGGAAGGAGGACTACACATATGCAAATGACATTTCGCTGGTACGGCGAGGGAAATGACAGTATTACACAGGAAATGATTAAACAGATTCCCGGTGTGACAGGGCTGGTATGGGCTCTGCATGACAGGCAGCCGGGAGAGGTGTGGGAGCTGGGAGAGATTGAGGAAGCACGCCGTCAGATTGAGGGATGGGGCTTCAACATGGATGTTGTGGAGAGCGTAAATGTTCATGACGACATCAAGATCGGCCTGCCGACCCGCGATCAGTATATTGAAAACTATAAGCAGACGCTGCGCAATCTGGCTCAGTTCGGAGTGAAGGTGGTGACCTATAATTTCATGCCGGTCTTTGACTGGACGCGCACGGATTTGTTCCACCCGATGGGAGACGGATCGACGGCTCTCTATTATGAAAAGGATCGGATCCAGGACGATTATAAAGAGATGGCGGATTATATCCTGAACAACCTGCACGGCATGACCTTTCCGGGCTGGGAACCGGAGCGCATGGCAAAGCTGGACGAGCTGTTTGAGGCATATAAGCCTGTCACGAAAGAGAAACTCTGGGAGAATCTGAAGTATTTTCTGGAGGCGATCATGCCGACCTGCCATGAAACCGGCATTAAGATGGCGATCCATCCGGATGATCCGCCATGGGACATCTTCGGGCTGCCGCGGCTGCTCGTAGATAAAGAGTCGATCGGGTATTTTCTGTCCATGGTAGACGACCCGTACAACGATCTCTGTCTCTGCTCTGGCTCTCTCGGCGCAAATCCGGAGAACGATGTGCCGGATATCATCCGCACCTACTGCGACCGCATCGCGTTTGCTCATGTGCGAAATGTGAAGCATTTCCCGAACGGCGATTTCACGGAAGCCTCCCACCGGGACTGTGACGGCGATGTGCGGATCCTGGACATTATGAAGGCGTATCATGACTGCGGCTATCAGGGATATATGCGCCCGGATCATGGCCGTCATATCTGGAATGAGCAGTGCCGTCCCGGCTACGGGCTCTATGACCGCGCTCTTGGTATTATGTATCTGCTCGGCTGCTGGGATATGCTGGAGAAAACAGACGGAAGGATCGAATAAAAAAAGAACAAAAATCCACGCCATTCGAAATCATAAGGATATGCGGCGCGGGACAGAAGGGGAAAACTATGAAACCATTTATGGATCAGGATTTCCTGCTTGAGACGGATATGGCCAGACACCTGTATCACGATTACGCGGAACCAATGCCGATCGTTGATTACCACTGCCATATCAGCCCGCAGGAGATTTATGAGAACAGAAAATTTGACAATATTACGCAGGTGTGGCTCGGCGCAGATCATTACAAATGGCGTCAGATGCGCTCGAATGGGGTAGAGGAATGTTATA
Organism: Lachnospiraceae bacterium; assembly: GCA_021199395.1. Classification (GTDB taxonomy): domain Bacteria; phylum Bacillota; class Clostridia; order Lachnospirales; family Lachnospiraceae; genus Choladousia. Next base: position 8,307 of record JAJQIE010000262.1, read on the forward strand.
TTACCGGGGCTGCATCGGATCGCGAAAAATTCCAGAAATGGGCGGAAACGCTGGAGCTGGCCATCGGAAACCCACTTTACCACTGGAGTCATCTGGAGCTGCAGCGATACTTTGGCTACACCGGCTGTCTCTGCGCGGAAACGGCGCAGGAGGTCTGGGATCTCTGCAATGAAAAGCTGCAAACGCCGGAAATGTCCGCACGGAACCTGATTCTCCAGTCGAATGTAAAGGTTATCTGTACAACGGACGACCCTGTGGATTCCCTGGAGTGGCATAAAAAGCTTGCGGAGGATGAGAGCTTTCCGGTAAAGGTTCTGCCGGCATGGCGTCCGGATCGGGCCATGTATATTGAAAAACCGGATTATCCGGAGTATATTGGG
>JAJQIE010000143.1 GCA_021199395.1 Lachnospiraceae bacterium
GTAGGGGTAGTATGCACTTTTTTTGCTACCCGGTAGGTAATGTTTCACAGTAAAAAACGGACATCGTCAGATGTCCGGAAAAAGGATATGAAGGTCTATGTAAACCCCGCTGCCGACTATTGCCAGATACAATGGATCCAATAGCTGCGGCGGGGGAAGTTTTTTGTCGAAGCCAGTCCGAATGATCTGAAATCTGTAAATCCCCCGGGTGACTTCTTTTTGATGAAGACAGTCTATCAGCAGGTTGTGGATTTTGTGTGAAACAAAAATGAAAGAATCCTAAAATGTATTAAGAATTATCGTTGACTTGCGGAAGGCGCTCCGCTAAAATAAAAAAGAAAGTGGCTGCGCGGTCTGTGCGGACAGGGATAAATCATAAACGGGGCGCGGCAAAATGGGAACGGAATCTGGCAAAGGGGGAAAACGGCCATGTATGGGGGAAAGGACGATTGTGGAAGAAATAGCGGCAAAAGGACGGAAAGAGATTTGATCAGAAGCGGAAAGTACGGCGGTCTTTGCCGTTATCTGGCGGTGCTTTGCTGTCTGTTTTTTCTGTCGGGTTGGTGGATGCCGGGCGGCAGAGTATATGCGTCTGGGAGCTCATCCTCTTCTGTTGCGCGGAAGGTGTATCAGTTTCGGGATAAGAGCGGCAGCTACCTGATACAAAAGGGGGATAACTGGTATCTCAGGGACGCGGATGGAAAGGCATTGACCGGGATTCAGTATCTCGCGATTCCCAGAATATCGTTTCTGAAGAGCGGCTATTATATGTTTAACAGCAGTGGCAGGCTGATAAGAAAAAAGGCGGTTTATTACCTGAATACCACTGTGAACGGCGTAAAGTTCAGGGGCTATTATTACGCGAGCGTAAATGGACGTTTCTGGACAAATGCGGCCGGTCTGGTAAAGCTTTCCGGCCTGACCTGTAATGCCAGGACATTTGACGGCTATTATTATGTGCAGGAATATGGGAAGCTGAATGCCGCGGCACAGGTGCGGCGGATTGCAAATGTGAAAGTCGGGGGCGTTACCTTTAACGGATATTATTATTTCAGCGGCAGCGGAAAGCTCTGTACGACAAAAAAATTCCGCAGGGTGAAACAGAAGGTCGGCAGCAGGAAATTTAACGGGACTTATTATTTTGGCGGTACGAATGGCGTGCTGATCCGCAAAAAAGGATGGATCACTTACGAAGGGAAAAAATACTATATAAATTCAAATGGAAAGATGCTGACGAACTGCTGGAAGGATGGATATTATCTTCTCTCAAACGGAAGGATCGCGAAAAGCCGGCAGGTCGCGGACGGCTCATATGTAGACGCGAATGGAAGAAAATGCGAAAAGGACGAGATGGTTCTCAGCGGCCTTAAAAATACGCTCTCCTCAATGGTGAACCGTTATGGCGGTACCTGGTCCGTGTATGTGAAAAATCTGGAGACAGGAGATATACTGAGCCTGAACGACGTTGCCATGTATCCTGCCAGTACGATCAAGGTATTTGTGATGGCATCCGCATATAATGAGATTGCCGCGGGACGTCTGAAGGAGACTTCGCGGATTACCAGCCTTTTGCAGTCTATGATCACAGTCAGCAGCAATGAGGCATACAACGAACTGGTTCGGGTTCAGAGCTCATCCGGCAGCAGCTTTATATCCGGCGCGTCCGTGGTCAACAATTATCTGAAAAACAATGGATATTCGAGCACAGGGGTACATCACACACTGCACCCGTCCTCATCCTCAAGTACCAGTGATGGAAGCAGGAATGTCTCCTCCGCAAAGGATTGCGGCGTGCTTCTCGAAAAGATTTACAGGGGTACCTGCGTATCAAAAGCATATTCTAAAAAAATGCTGAATCTGCTTCTTGCGCAGCAGCGCCGTTCAAAAATCCCGGCAGGTATTCCGTCGGGCATCAGGGTGGCGAACAAAACGGGTGAGACATCTGCCACGCAGCATGATATCGCGATCGTATATGGGGCAAAGACGGACTATGTGATCTGTGTCTTTTCTACCGGATGCAGCGAGTACACGGCGGTATCCGGAATCAAGGCGATTTCCAGCACGGTATACAATTATCTGAACTGAAAAGAGTGAGCTGCTGCAGACCTGCAGCGGCTCGATTCCTGTGTGCAGGCGCTTCTTTTATAGGGATATGCTCTGACTTCTGTCAATGAGCGCTTCTTTTATAGGGATATGGTCTGGATCCTGTTATGCAAGCGCCTCTTTTACAAAAACATAGATCCGGCGGTAGTCTTCCTCGGAATAATGAATGCCGTCAAGCGTTTCCAGATTGTTTTCCATAAGCCAGGTGTAGCTGTCGAGATAGGTATCCGGGTAGGCGTTAGCCAGATGAGAGTTAAAATCCTCGATTTCCGCATTGGTGATATAGAGGCCTGCTTCGTCGTCGACCGGATTCACGGACAGAAAGTAAAACACAGTATCCGGATAATCCGCCGTTACCTCCTCGTAAAGCGTCATATAATTGTACAGATTTTCATAGTCATTGACCCCCATATTGAAGACAACAGGGCGTTCCGGATATTCGGCGATGGCCTCCCTGACCTGCGCAAGCCCCGTCTCAGAGAGCCAGAGGTAGCCCTCACCCGCCGCGCCGATGAAGATGTCCTCCGTGTGGGTTCCCAAAGCCTTTTGCATCCCAAGCGTGCGGGAATCCCCTGCCCAGATTATGGGCGTATTGTCGATCCCGGCCAGTTCCAGTACCCATTCCGTTTCCGCGTTTTCCTCTGACAGCCCGGTATTGTTACCGGAAATGTCGGATACCGCGTCACTCTCTGATTCCCCGTTCATTTCTTCCTTCCCTTCAGAATCTGTTTTTTCTACTTCTTCCGTACTGATTTCATTCAGGAGAACAAGAAGCTCTTCCGCATCACTCTGCACCTGAGCGCGAGCTGCTTCCGAGTGTTCCGGATCCGCCTGAAATGCCACCCTGAGATAAATGCCAAAGCCTGCTAAAGCCAGAATCAGGATGGCGGCAGCGCTGATTGCCATAGTCGTTTTCTTTCTCATACCTGAAAAATACCTTTCCTATAGAGAGTGGCAAAGCAAACCAATTATTTTTATTGCTTAGGTACAACTCTTCCTGTCATCACTATATCAGATTCTTATCGGAAGTCAAATGAAATTCGGGATCTGGAGAGGAATTAACTGCTGAATATGCGGATAAAGAAAAGAAGGTTCCTTATTAAGCGAAGAGAAGCTGAGTGGAGGACAGTTGTGTGCTGTTCTCCGTTTTGCTGCTTTCCGGAAAATTTATGGAATCTTTTGAGAAACTTTTTAAAATGGTCTTGACAAACGAAAATACTCGTATTATAGTAGGCAACGTAGGGTGTTAGCACTCAGAACTAAAGAGTGCTAACAAAAAGAAAAGAAGGGGGAGTTCAGATGCAGCTTGATGATAGAAAGTGGACGATCCTAAAAGCGATCATCAAGACCTATCTGGAGACGGGTGAGCCGGTTGGTTCCCGTACGATTTCGAAATATGCTGACCTGAATCTGAGTTCCGCTACGATACGCAATGAAATGTCTGATCTGGAAGAAATGGGTCTGATTCTTCAGCCGCATACCTCCGCGGGACGGATTCCCTCGGATGCGGGCTATCGGTTATATGTGGACCGCATGATGGAGGAAAAGGATCGCGAGGTCACGGAGATGAAGGAGCTGGTCATACAGCGGCAGGATAAGATGGAGCTGCTGCTACGGCAGATGGCTCAGATCCTTGCGGCGAATACGAATTATGCAGCCATGATTTCCAGCCCTCAGATTCACCGGACGAAGCTGAAGTTCATTCAGCTTTCGGTTGTTTCTGAATCGCAGATTCTGGCGACAGTCGTGACAGAGGGCAATGTAGTCAGGAACAAGATTCTTCAAATCGAGCACGAGCTTGACCAGAAAACAGTCCTGGAGCTGAATATTCTTCTGAACACTGCTCTGAACGGGCTGACCCTGGAACAGATCAATCTTGGGACAATCGCGAAGCTAAAGGAACAGGCGGGCACTCACAGCGAGGTTGTAAACAGGGTGCTGGATGCGGTTGCTGAGGCGATTCAGGCAGATAACGATGTAGAGATTTATACCAGTGGTGCGACCAATATTTTTCGGTATCCGGAGCTGAGCACCAGTGAAAAGGCGAGTGAGCTGATCAATGTATTTGAAGACAAACGGAATCTGGCGGGTCTGATCACTTCCGATGAGCAGGAGCAGGAAACCGGGATTCAGGTGTACATTGGTCAGGAGACGGCCATGCAGTCGATGAAGGACTGCAGTGTGGTGACAGCGACTTATGAGCTGGGTGAAGGCATGTACGGAAGAATTGGCGTAATCGGTCCTAAGCGGATGGATTACGACAAGGTTGTCAACACCCTGAAAACTCTGACGGCACAGCTGGATCAGATTTTTGAAAAAGACAAAGACAAGGAAAAGAAGTAGAAAGGTGGAGAAGCCAGTGGAAGATATCAGGGACGAAGAAGTTCAGGCGGAAGCTTCCTCTTGCGATAACTCGACAGCAGAATGCGCTGCTAATGAGAGTAACGCTTCGCGCTTTGACGATACGGATGGGACTCCTGCCAAAGGGGGGACCACGGAAGATGCTCCCGAAAAGGAACCATCGACAGAGGACAGGTCAGCCGAAGCCGCAGGGGCACCGGGAGCGGATGAGATAACCGGCGCCGGAAAATCCGGTCAGAAGGAATCCGCGGCAGAAGAATCCGAGAAAAAGGGCTTTTTTGGAAAAAAGAAAAAAGATAAGCGGGATCAGCAGATTGAAGAACTGACAGACCGCGTGCAGCGACAGATGGCGGAGTTCGACAACTTCCGCAAGCGTTCGGAGAAGGAGAAGGCTTCCATGTTCGAGGTCGGCGCGAAGAGTGTCCTTGAGAAAATCCTTCCGACTGTTGACAATTTTGAGCGGGGCTTTGCCGGTCTGGATGAGGAGCAGAAGCAGGACGCATTCGTGCAGGGCATGGAAAAGATTTATCGCCAGATGCTCACCTCGCTCGAAGGGATTGGCGTGAAGCCGATTGAGGCGGTCGGCCAGCCGTTTGACCCGAATTTCCACAATGCGGTGATGCATGTGGAGGACGAGGAAGCGGGAGAAAATGTGGTTGTGGAAGAGTTTCAGAAGGGCTATCTGTACCGCGATACAGTGCTCAGGCACAGTATGGTAAAGGTTGCGAACTGAAGCACACTGCGTTAAGTCTGATTTTTGCTTTGGAACTGCGGTTGACGCAACAGAAAACGGAATATCCGCTTTCTGATTCAATAGAAACAATTCATCACAGGAAATAAAAACAGGAGGAATTATTATGAGCAAGATTATTGGTATTGATCTGGGTACTACAAATAGCTGCGTAGCGGTTATGGAAGGCGGAAAGCCGGTAGTGATTACAAATACAGAGGGTGCGAGAACGACACCATCCATCGTAGCTTTTACAAAGAGCGGAGAGAGACTGGTCGGCGAGCCGGCAAAGCGTCAGGCGGTTACCAATGCGGATCACACGGTTTCTTCGATTAAGAGACACATGGGCAGTGATTACCGCGTAAATATCGACGGCAAGAAGTATTCTCCACAGGAGATTTCCGCTATGATTCTTCAGAAGATGAAAGCGGACGCGGAAAATTATCTGGGCGAGAAGGTAACGGAAGCGGTTATCACGGTTCCGGCTTATTTCAATGATGCGCAGCGCCAGGCGACAAAGGATGCCGGTAAGATTGCGGGTCTGGATGTAAAGCGTATCATCAACGAGCCGACAGCAGCGGCGCTGGCATATGGCCTGGACAATGAAAATGAGCAGAAGATCATGGTATACGACCTGGGCGGCGGCACCTTTGATGTATCGATTATCGAGATCGGCGAGGGTGTGATCGAGGTGCTGGCTACCAACGGTAACAACCGTCTTGGCGGCGATGATTTTGATAAGAAGATTGTTGATTATATGATCGCGGATTTCAAGTCTAAGGAAGGGATTGATCTTTCCAATGATAAGATGGCTCTTCAGCGACTGAAGGAAGCGGCGGAGAAGGCGAAAAAGGAGCTTTCCTCCTCTACGACTACGAATATCAACCTTCCGTTCATCACAGCGAATGAGACAGGACCTAAGCACTTTGAGATGGATCTGACCAGAGCGAAATTTGACGAGCTGACACATGATCTGGTAGAAGCGACGGTAGTTCCGGTGCAGAATGCACTGAAGGACGCGGGTCTTTCCGCAAGCGATCTGTCGAAGGTTCTCCTTGTCGGCGGTTCTACCCGTATCCCGGCTGTACAGGATAAGGTAAAGCAGCTCACCGGCCATGAGCCGAACAAGAGCCTGAACCCGGATGAGTGCGTAGCGCTCGGCGCATCGATTCAGGGCGGCAAGCTTGCGGGCGATGCCGGCGCCGGCGATATCCTCCTTCTGGATGTCACTCCGCTGTCTCTGTCGATTGAGACTCTTGGCGGCGTAGCGACCAAGCTGATTGAGCGGAATACGACTATCCCGACCAAGAAGAGCCAGGTATTCTCTACCGCAGCGGACAATCAGACGGCAGTAGATATCCATGTGGTACAGGGTGAGCGTCAGTTTGCGAAGGATAATAAGTCCCTCGGCCAGTTCCGTCTGGATGGGATTCCGCCTGCAAGAAGAGGCGTGCCGCAGATCGAGGTTACGTTCGATATCGATGCGAACGGTATTGTAAACGTATCGGCGAAGGATCTTGGCACCGGGAAAGAGCAGCATATCACGATTACATCCGGCTCGAATATGTCTGATGATGAGATCGATAAGGCTGTGAAGGAAGCTGCTGAGTACGAAGCGCAGGATAAAAAGAAGAAAGAAGCGATTGATACCAGAAACGACGCTGACGCGATGGTATTCCAGACCGAGAAGGCGATGGAAGAGGTTGGCGACAAGATCGATCCGGCTGATAAGTCTGCAGTGGAAGCAGATCTTCAGTCCCTGAAGGATCTGATTGCGCAGACCGATGCGGAAAATATGACCGATGCACAGCTTGCGGATCTGAAAGCCGGTAAGGAAAAGCTGATGGAGAGCGCGCAGAAGCTGTTCGCAAAGGTTTATGAGCAGGCGCAGGGAGCCGCAGGTCCTGATATGGGAGCAGCCGGGGCAGGCCCGGATATGGGTTCCCAGAGTACGAGTGACAGCGCGCCGGACGACGATGTCGTTGATGGAGATTACCGCGAGGTTTAAAGATTAAATCAGGCAAATACAGAATACAGGCAGGTCGAACATCGACCGGATGATACCCCTGAAAATTGAAGCATCCCTCACCACTGAGGTGCTTCTTCAGGGGCATTCTCAGGTGAGGAGATTAATATGGCAGAAAATAAAAGGGATTATTATGAGGTTCTGGGTGTGGATAAAAACGCAGACGACGCGGAGCTGAAAAAGGCATACCGTGTGCTTGCAAAAAAATACCATCCGGATATGAACCCCGGAGATGCCGAAGCGGAGAAAAAATTTAAGGAAGCGTCGGAGGCATATGCTGTGCTCAGTGATCCTGAAAAACGACGCCAGTATGACCAGTTCGGCCATGCTGCGTTTGACGGGACCGGCGGAGCTGGCGGTTTTGATTTTGACGGCTTTGATATGGGAGATATCTTTGGCGATCTGTTCGGGGATTTGTTTGGCGGAGGCAGAAGACGCGGCGGTTCATCCGGACCGATGCAGGGCGCAAACATCCGGTCGAGCATACGGATTACATTTGAGGAAGCGGTCTTTGGCTGCGAGAAAGAGATCGAATTAAATCTGAAGGATGAGTGTACCTCCTGCCATGGCACCGGCGCGAAGCCGGGGACCTCGCCGGAGACCTGCTCCAAGTGCGGTGGAAGAGGACAGGTGATTTTTAAGCAGCAGTCCATGTTTGGCATGGTGCAGAATGTCCAGACCTGCCCGGAGTGTCACGGCACTGGCAAGATTATTAAAGAAAAATGCCCGAACTGCTACGGCAGCGGTTATACTTCGAGTAAGAAAAAGATTAAGGTATCCGTACCTGCCGGTATTGATAATGGGCAGAGTATCCGTATTCGCGAAAAGGGCGAGCCGGGAAGCAATGGCGGACCGCGCGGCGATCTGCTGGTAGAGGTGATCGTCGGCCGTCATTCGACCTTCACCCGTCAGGATATGAATATTTACTCTGAGGTACCGATCACCTTTGCGCAGGCTGCTCTTGGCGGCGATGTGCGGATCAGCACGGTGGACGGCGATATTATTTATACAGTAAAGCCTGGCACACAGACTGATACAAAGGTTCGCTTCAAGGGCAAGGGCGTGCCCTCTCTGCGCAATAAGAATCAGCGCGGCGACCACTATGTTACCCTTGTGGTAGAAGTGCCGACAAAGCTGAATGAGAAAGCAAAGCAGGCGCTGCGCGAGTTTGACGAGGCTACCGGCGGCAGCCTTGGGAAATCGGGCGAGACGCTCAAAAAGGCGCAGGAAAAAACGAAGAAAAAGGGCTTTGCGGACTGGGCAGAGAAAGTGAAAGAGAAATTTGAGGAATAGACAGCGGGACGACTGTCTGCACAAAAGGGTAATCGTTTGCCGGAATAAGGGCAGGCTGTGATTGTGAAAACAGACGGCGGGTGCCGGGAGTGGACGAAGGCCACTCTGACACCCGCTGCTTTTATCATACAGGAAAGTTCTCCGAACTTCTCTGTATGATAAAAAC
>JAJQIE010000052.1 GCA_021199395.1 Lachnospiraceae bacterium
CACCAGGAACGCGCCGACCGCAAAGAGCGAGCGCGTCTGTTTTGTCGCATTTGAGAAGGGGAAACGCTAACTGCATCGGGACTTTTATGGCCTGCGATTCGCGCGTTGGGCGGCGCAGGATGGGCAGGAAATTGACAGTTCCTAACTCTCCATGCGCGGGATCTCGAAGGTTTCATTGTAATTCAGCTCGCCGGAATCGATGTCTGTAATCACGCTGTCTGCCCACGTAAACCGGAGATAACGGTAAATTACCTCATGGGCGCGCAGATAGGACGATGAGCTCAGCAGATCATACAGATCCTCATCGTCAATCTCGTTTTCCTCGCAGATACTTTCCTCAGAGACGGCGTCGCCGTCAATAAAAAAATTCGCGATAAGCGTAGAAATATTTTCATCATAGGGTATTTCACGGATGGACATGGTAACATAACTGGAAGTAACATCCGTGTAGGCTGTCTGGACGGTATAATCACTGTAGGCTTTGATGAATTCTGACGCACCATCGCCAACCTGCACCCCGTCATGGGTAGTATTGTCGGTGAGTTCATAAAAATCCGCGGACGTAAGCTTCTGCGTATTTTTTTCACAACCGGTCAAAAGAAAAGCGGGAAAAAGCAGGATAAACAGTAATTTTTTCATAAGAAACGAGCCTCTTTTTTTTCTTTATAAATAAAATAGCACAATATCGGAAAAGAATCCAGATAAACTTATGTGTTTTTTCAGCGAAAAATATCGAAAGAATATGGAAAGAAAGTGAACAAAACCTTAAATTTCTGTTTTTTCGGTTGACTTTTTTCGGGTTTTGCCTTATCTTTCATTTGATTTTGGGATTTCACGAGATTTTTACGCAGTTTTTTACAGTTTCTTACAGAAATGATTTTTATTTCACGGATTTAAGACAAACGAGAATACTGCAGGGAGAGGAGGATATTCCGGTTGTTCGGTAGAGACAGAGGCGAGAAAAAAGAAATTCTCAGAGAAAGAAAGATAAAAAAGATGAAAAAGATGAAAATGGGAACGCCCCCTCGCTCAGGCCCGGAGGCAGAACGCGGCTGTCTATCGGAAGACGTTGCGGAAAAGCCGCGCAGCCCCAGACGTGAACGGACGATCGCTTTGATGAACCGTTATTCACTGCTGTTCCATGTGTTTCTGGCGTGCGCAATCTGCTTTGTGATAGAGTGGATATCCCGGCATTCGTTTTCAGAAGCCTGCGAATTCGCTGCAGACCGGAATCTGGTCTTTCTGTACAATTCGTTTCTGGTGTGGGCTTCTCTGACACTTGTGTACATAGTAAAGCGCCGGATGGCTGCGAGAGTGCTTATCTGCGCGTTCTGGCTGTTTCTCGGTACGATTAACGGGTGTATCCTGGCAAAGAGGGTATCGCCCTTTGGATGGACGGATCTGAAGATGGTTGGCGACCTGTTTACCATGCAGAGCAATTATTTTACGGACAGGGAGGCTGCGATTGTGATCGGCGTCGTTGCGGCAGTGTGCGTTATGCTGATCATTCTGTGGATCAGGGGACCCAAATATCAGGGCAAGGTTCACCGTATCGCGGGCGCCGTTATGGTCGTTTTTGTGGGAATAATGGTTCCGCAGGTGACGAATGCCGCGCAGAACAGCAATGTGCTGGCTTCTTATTTTGAGAATCTGGCACAGGGATACAGAGATTATGGTTTTGTCTACAGCTTCTCCTCCAGTGCGCTGGATCAGGGGATGAGTATGCCGGATGGATATTCGGAAGAGGCAGTGCAGGCTGTCCTGGAGCATATGGGAGATGGTGCGGACACACAGGCAAAAGCCGATACGGACAGCTCGGCGGACACGGATACAGAGATAGAGATTCAGGCAGATGCCGATACGGACGGGCAGGTACAGGCTGACGGCGCATCGGCATTGTCTGCTTATCAGAGCGCCTCTCTTGTGAAGCAAAACGCGGTAAAGACAGCCTCATCGGATACGGAGCTGGACACCGGAGAGGACGCGGATATGGAAAAGGATACGGATGCCGGGGAAGACGAAGCTGCCGGAGCGGATACGGACGCCGGGGAAGACGAAGCTGTCGGTGAGGATACGGATGCCGGGGAAGCTGAGGGCGTCGGGGAAGAATATCCGAATATCATAGTTGTGCTTCTGGAATCTTTTATCAATCCGGACGAGATCACTTTTCTGGAGACCAGCGATGAGGCGGTCCCGAATTTCGAGTATCTGTTTGACAACTATACGTCCGGCTATGTGGAGGTTCCGGTTGTCGGAGCGGGTACGGCAAACACAGAGTTTGAGATTCTCACAGGGATGGGGATGCAGTTTTTCGGGCTTGGCGAATACCCGTACAAGACGATTCTGAAAGAGACAAATTGTGAGAGCATCGCTTCTGATCTGGCTACGCTGGGCTATGGGACGCATGTAGTCCACAACAATGGCGGTAATTTTTACAGCCGGGCGAACGCGTTTTCCCAGATGGGATTTGATACGTTTACCAGCAAGGAGCTGATGGATATTACGGAATACACGCCGCTTGGCACCTGGCCGACGGATGCGATTCTGGTCGGGGAGGTGGAAAAATCTCTGGACTACACCCCGGATCAGCAGGATTTTGTCTATGTGATTACGGTGGGTACACATGGGGACTATCCGGAATATGAGGTGATCGAGGATCCGGAGATTACCGTGTCCGGAGTAGAAGACGAGGGCAGGAGATGGGCGTGGGAATATTATGTGAATATGCTCCACGAGACGGACGAGTTTATCGGAGATCTCATTGCGATGCTTGAGGAGCGCGATGAGCCGACGTATGTGGTGATGTTTGGAGATCATCTTCCCACGATGGATCTGACAGAGGAGGATATGAATTCCGGCAGCCTTTTTCAGATGCAGTATATCACCTGGAACAATCTGGGTATGGAAAAAAATGACAGTGATATGGCCTCCTATCAGCTTCTGGCGGATACGCTGGAGGAGCTTGGCCTGGGCGGCGTCGGCACGATGTTTACCTTCCACCAGAACAGGGATACCTATGATACGGAGGAAGAGTACGAGGACGCTATGGAGCTGCTCCAGTATGATATTCTGTACGGAGAGCATTATGTATATGGCGGTGAAAACCCATATCCGGCTTCCGACCTGATCATGGGTACGGAAGAAGTGGTGATTGATCAGATCATGGAGACCGACGAATACTGCGATGTAATCGGCGAGAATTTCACAAAATGGAGCAAGGTATATATTAACGGTGAAAAAATAAGCACTACCTATTATTCCTCTACGATGCTGCGCTTTAAAAAGAGCAGGCTTTCTAAGGGACAGAACACAATTGTGGTGAATCAGGTCGGATCTTCGAGCACGATTTTCCGCAGTTCAAATGAGGTGGAGCTGACCGTTTCTGATGAGACTGAAGATTCTACAGCCGCGACCAATGCGGAGCATTAGAAAAATGGGGAGCATTCATAAAATGGAGAGCAGAGGATACTGAAAGTATTTCTGGTAGAGGACGAGACGATTATCCGTGAGGGTCTGCGCGATATTATTCCATGGCAGCAATATGGCTATACTGTTGTGGGCGACGCGGGCGATGGGGAACAGGCACTGCCCATGATCCGGGAGACGCGTCCAGATGTGCTGATTACGGATATCAAGATGCCGTTTATGGATGGACTCGCGCTGAGCGGGCTTGTCAGCAAAGAGATTCCAAATACAAAGATTATTATTATCAGCGGATACGATGATTTTGAATATGCCCGGCAGGCAATCCGCATTGGCGTGGAGCAGTATCTGCTGAAGCCGATTACGAAAGTGACGCTGATCAAAGCGCTGGGCGAGGTATCGGAAAAAATCAACAGTGAGCGTGAACAGGAAAGCTATATGGAACGCTTCCGCAGCGAGGTGCAGGAGTACGAACAGTTTTCCAGACGCCGTTTTTTTGAGGAGATTGTGACAGGGCAGCTTTCCGTAGAGGAAATCTATGAAAAAGCAAATCAGCAGGGGATTGCGATTCATGCGCAGAGCTATAATATTCTGATGTACAGTATTACGGCCCGGCATGGGCAGCAGGGAGATTCCGCTGTCTCGGAAGCTTTGCAGGAGGCGCACGATGGGCTGACACATTTCTTTATGATGTATCCGGAATACCTGATGTTCCGGTGGAATATCCAGACCTACGCAGTGCTGATAAAAGCGGGACACGGGCAGATGGAGGAGCTGACCGGCCGGTGCCTCGACACGATCCGCATGCATGTTCTTCCGATTGAAAGCAGGGCGGAGTGGCATGTGGCGATCGGCGAGGAGACGACGAGGCTTTCCGGGCTTCCGGCCTGCTTTGATGAGGTGAGCCGGATCTATGCCTGCCGCCATTTGCTGGATGGACGCAATGTACTGACCAGAGAGAATACGCTTGCCCTGATGGAGTGTGAACAGGAGGGCAGCCTGAAAAATATAGATATGTCTCAGTTCGACCCGTCCGTTTTGCGAAGATTTCTGGAAAACGGCCAGTCGGACGAGCTGGATAACTTCATAGACGAGTACATCGGGAAAACGCATGGCGCGGCGATCTCCCGCCTGTTTTGCCAGTACCTGATGCTGAATGTCCGCTTTACGGCGATCGCGTATCTGGAGTCGCTGGGCTATGAGCAAAAAGAGTTTATTGACGATTTCCCGAATGTACAGCTTGCTGCCAGAGGCCTGACCGATGTGGAGCTCAAGGAATATATCCGTTCGATTCTGGCACGCGCGTTTGAGCTGAAAGAGAAAAAGTCAAAAAACCAGAGCAAGACCGTGATATTGCAGGCGCTGGAATATATAGACCGCAATTTCACCGATGAGACGATATCTTTAAAGGAGGTTGCGGGCTACGTAAATGTCAGCGCGAATTATTTCAGCGCGGTATTCAGCCAGGAAATGCAGCAGACCTTTGTGGAATATCTGACCGGGAAGCGCATGGAGCGGGCGAAGGAGCTGCTTCGCGGTTCTGATCTCCGCTCAGCGGAGGTGGCCGCAAGGGTGGGATATAAGGATCCGCACTATTTTAGCTTTGTGTTTCGCAAAACACAGGGCTGTACCCCCCGTGATTATCGAGCCGCAGCCAATGCGAAGCATTAAAAAAATGGAATAAGGAAATGTTATGAAAAGGAAACGAAAGCCCTCCAGTCCGGTGACGCTTGACCGGCGGATGCGAACACTTCTGATTACGTTTTTTGTACCGGTTCTGGTGATGATGTGCATACTGTTTGTTGCGCTGATTACCTATGTCAATCAATATACGTCTATTTTGCACAATGTTACGACCGCTTCTGAATTCAACCAGGATTTCAAAGAGAATATTGATCTCAAAATGTATTACTATGTAGTCGGGAGCCACTACTCCGACGGACTGCCGATTGAGGAGGTGGAGTCCGCGCAGGAGCTTGCGCGGGGACTGCTTGAGACAACGACTCAGGATGAGAGCTGGAAGGCAATCAATGGCGTGCTTGAGCTCTGTGAAAATCTGGAGGAAAAGATCTACCTGATCGAAGCAACGGATAACTACGACGACCGGCAGACACAGCTGGAAAATAATATTTACGTTCTGACAGAGCTGATACAGGAATATATGTACAATTATCTGTACCATGAGGCTTCTCTGCTGGACAGCCTGCAGTCGGAGATGGTGCGGAATCTGTGGATGGAGCTTGTTCTCATCCTGGCCGCAGTTCTGGCGCTTCTGATTATCATGCTGCGGCGCTCTCTCCGTTTTGCCCATTCTATCACGCGGCCGATCAGCGCTCTGTGCGCGCGTGTACAGTCAATTGGCGAGGGAGATCTCGCTGTCCGGACGCCGATCCAGGCGCAGGAATACGAGATACAGACGCTGAGCAATGGATTTGAGGACATGGTCGGCCGCCTGAACCGGCAGATCGAGCAGAACAGGCAGGAGCAGATGCGGCTGCGGAGTGCGGAGCTGGCGCTTTTGCAGGCACAGATTAATCCGCATTTCCTGTATAATACCCTGGACGCGATCGTATGGCTGATCGAGATGGAGAAAAATGAACAGGCCGTGGAAATGGTGACCAGCCTTTCCTCTTTTTTCCGGTCTTCTTTAAGTAATGGGCGCGATGTGATTACGCTGCGGGAGGAGGAGCAGCACGTCCGCAGCTACCTGGAGATTCAGCATATGCGCTATAAGGATATTCTGGAGTATGAGATCAATATTGCGCCGGAGCTGGCGCCTTACCGGATTCCAAAGCTGACCCTTCAGCCCCTGGTAGAAAATGCGCTCTATCATGGCATCAAGCTGAAACGCGGCCGGGGACATATCCGTGTGGCCGGTCAGATGGAGGCCGTGGATTCCAGAGGGCTGCTGGTGAGCGATCCGAAACAGATGGAGGAAGCAAGGCAGAAAAATCCTTCCGCCGCTGTCATTGTGCTTACGGTAGAGGATGATGGCGCCGGTATGGAGCCGGAACGTCTGGCGCAGGTGCGCAGTACCCTCAAGCATGAACAGAGTATAGGATTTGGAGTGGCGACTGTTCATGAAAGACTTCAGCTTATGTTCGGACCGGAATACGGCCTGCAGATCGAGAGTCGTCCGGGCGAGGGTACCTGTGTGACCGCGCGTATTCCGCCGCAGGAGATACAGACGGAACAGAACCCGCGGATAGAAAAGGATGCAGAGCTACAGGAGGGAAAAAGGTGCTGGTAAGCAGGGGAAATAGCAGGCGAATACGGATAAGAAAGGCACTGGCGGGTTTTTTCATGCTGCTGCTGACAGCGGCGGTCTGCGGCTGTGGAAAGCAGGAGCATGTGGAAACGGAACCGGAGGAGGCTGCGCAGGCGGAGAAGCTGATCTCAGTCGCGTTTTCAGAGGTTGGGGCGGAATCTGACTGGCGTGTGGCAAATTCGGAATCCATGCGCACGACCTTTACGGAAGAAAACGGGTACGAGTTTTATTTTGAGGACGCAAAGGGAAAGCAGGATAACCAGATTACTGCGCTCCGTAACTACATTGTACAGGGTGTTGATTATATTGTGCTGGATCCGGTCGTCGAGACCGGGTGGGACGAGGTACTGCAGGAGGCAAAGGATGCGGGCATACCGGTGATAGTGGTTGACCGGATGGTAGACGTAGATGCTGATGAGCTGTATACGGCGTGGGTCGGCTCAGATTTTGAAAAAGAAGGCGAGACTGCGGTGGAATGGCTGGATTCTTTTCTGAAAGAACAGGGACGGGAGGACGAGCGGATTTCCATCCTTCATGTAATGGGGACGCAGGGCGCTTCCGCTCAGCTTGGAAGGACAGAGGGGCTGGAGAAAGGCGTAGAGGCGCATGACAACTGGGAGCTCGTAGGGCAGGTGCAGGGGGAGTTTACACAGGCAAAGGCTTATGAGGTGGTTGCGGAGGTGCTTCTTGAAACACAGGATATCGATGTGATTTACTGTGAGAACGATGATTCTGCGTTTGGGGCGATTCAGGCGCTGGAGGAAGCGGGGCTGACCTATGGAACCGACGGGGATGTGATCATTATTTCCTTAGATGCGACCGAGGCGGGGCTGACCGCGTGCATGGAGGGAAAGATCAATATGAATGTGGAGTGTAACCCCATGCATGGCCCGCGGGTGGAGAAAATCATTCAGCAGATAGAAGCGGGGGAGATCCCCGAAAAGAATTATTATGTGGAGGAGACTTATTTTACCGCGGAAACCCTGACCGAAGAGCTGATCGCATCGAGAGGATACTGAGGATGACATGTGCCTATTCGGGAGGCGCGGTGCTGTCGCTTCTCACCAGCTCCCACGGGCAGGAAACGGAGACGGCGGATCTTCCTTCCATCTGTGCGAGCAGCAGTTCTGTCGCGATGTTCCATGAGGCTCTGCCGGAACAGACGGCGCAGGTAATACCGGGCGTATTTTGTCCCTCCGGCTCCATTGTGTCGAACGCGGCGAGGGAAATGCGCTGGGGAACCGGGATTTCAAACCGCTCCAGCTCGCGCATCAGCTGCGCCGCAACCGCATGGTTCTGGCAGACGACCGCCGTACAATCCAGAAGCTGTATCTGGATAAAGGACAGGAACTGCCTGGAATCCGGTATCCGGGCGTTCATCGGGTCGTACCACAGAAAATTCCGGTCATCAAACAGAAGATGGGACTCATTGAGCGCGTGGAGGACTCCGGCGTATCGTTTATGTCCATTCTGATCGTCGAGACGAAAAATCCCGGCGATTTTTTTATGACCGAGTGCGATCAGATGGCGCGCCAGCAGTTCTCCTCCGCTGAAATCATCGGGCGATACCTGACAGGAAGCGGACAGCTCCGGGTAGGCGGCTTCGAGAAAAACGACAGAGGTTCCCTGCGCCATGAGGCTTTCATAAAGCGCGATGTTCGGGTTGGGAAACGCGGTGCGCACACCATGTACGAGCAGTCCCCGCACCGGCTTTTTCAGGAGGAGCTGCAGAATCTCGCGCTCTCTGGAGGCGCGGTTTTCCGTACTGTAGACCTGAATGGAATAGCCGGCAGCGTTAAGCACAGCCTGGGCGTCGCCAATCCAGCGGGCAGCCAGATAGCCGGATGCTTCCGGGAGCAGAAAGGCAATTGTGTCAGAATACACCGCGCCCGGAAATGCGGAGGGAGCAATGTAGGAACCGCTGTCCTGCCTTTTCTCGATAAGCTTTTCGTCAAGCAGGATGGACAGGGCCTTCCTGACGG
>JAJQIE010000038.1 GCA_021199395.1 Lachnospiraceae bacterium
ATCATAGGCTCTATCACATGGCGCGCCATCTGGGAACTCAGCTGCGCAGAGGGCTGAAGCCAGAAAATGAGCGGGAGTGTCAGGCTGTCATTGCTCTGCTCTACCGCAACATCGGGATTAAAATACAGGAATCCTCCCCCGGAGAATTCACGGTTCAAAAATGCTATTTCAGCACATTTTATACCCCGGAGATCTGTGCTGTGATCTCAGCCATAGACCAGGGAATTTTTGCAGGAATTTACAAGAAAGGCTCACTTACCTTCCGGGAGCGTATCACAGAAGGCAGACATACATGTAAGGCATTTTTATTCAATAAATAGCCCAAAAAACGAAAACAGCTTTATTCTGCAGATAAGCCAGGAGAAAATCCGGCACATATGCAGTATGCCATCTGCGTTCAGCGGACTCAACGTATTTGTTCAGTGATTTTTTCTCAATGACATCACGCCCGGTATTTAT
The DNA here is from genome assembly GCA_021199395.1 of Lachnospiraceae bacterium. Lineage (GTDB taxonomy): Bacteria > Bacillota > Clostridia > Lachnospirales > Lachnospiraceae > Choladousia. Next base: position 460 of record JAJQIE010000038.1, read on the forward strand.
CACAGAAAGGATTTTTTAATCATGAAAACAGCAATCGTGGTCGGCTCCGGTGCCGGCGGCGCCATGGCAGCCAAAGAGCTGCAGGGGCATTTTCAGGTGACAATTCTGGAATCAGGCGGTGAATTTCAGCCGTTTGCCTTCAAGTTTGACAGCATCGCCCGGCTTCGGAAAACCGGCCTGTTTCTGGACGAGCGCATGATCTCCCTGCTCTTTCCGGCCATGCGTGTGCAAAAAGCATCCTCCGGTATGGTTCTGGTGCATGGCGAGGGTACAGGAGGCACTACCACCCTTGCCACCGGCAGCGCGATACGCTGTGACAAAGGTCTTGAAAAGCTCGGTATCCATCTGGATCAGGAATTTGATGAGCTTTCGCGGGAAATTCCTCTTTCCACGAACCACCGTCAATACTGGTCCTCTCAGACCAATGCACTCTTTGATGTCTGCTCACAGCTTGGTTTTGCTCCAGCCCCCACATCCAAGCTGGTCGATTTTCAGCGCTGCGTCCACTGCGGGCGCTGCGTGTTAGGCTGCCGTACAGGCGCAAAGTGGGACAGCCGCACACTCCTGTCAGAAGCTGTCTCTCATGAGGCCACGCTGAAAACAAACTGCAGAGTAACAAAACTTGGCATCGACCATAATGAAAATGCCGTACATACCGTCTTCGCAAAAGAAAACGGAAAACAAAAAACCTACCACGCAGATCTGGTCGTTCTGGCCGCCGGAGGACTGGGCACTCCGATCATTCTGGAACATTCCGGGATCTCCTGCGAAAACACGCTGTTTGTCGACCCCGTGCTCTGTGTGGCTGCACCTTATCCGGGAGCCGGGCAGAACCGTCATATTCCAATGCCCTTCCTGATGCAAAGAGACGGTTATATGCTCTCACCTTACATGGACTATCTCAGTTTTTTCTTTAACAAATCCTGGAGACGGCCAGCCGGGGATATCCTCAGCATGATGATCAAGCTTTCTGACTCCGGTTATGGTGCCAGCCGCACCCGAAAGCCGCAAAAGGCTCTGACGCGGACAGATGAAGAACGCCTGAAAGCAGCCGTTTCCGACTGCAAACGGATTCTGGAAAAGATGGGCGCTTCCGAAAAGGATATCTTCCTCGGAACCATCAATGCCGGGCACCCCGGCGGAATGTTTCCGCTGACTGCGGAGGAAGCAGAGACCCTGCATAACCGCCGTCTGCCGCAGAACCTGTATATCGCTGACGCTACCCTGCTGCCGGAGTCGATGGGCAATCCCCCGATCTGGACGATTCTGGCCCTGGCAAAACGCGTCGCAAAAATCTGCACGGCTGCAATGGCCTAGAATGAATCAAATAATACCGTTACTTAGTCAGCAACACATACGCCTATTAAGGAGAATCACATGAGAGAAAAACAACACAACGAATCTCAGGAAGACTATTTAGAAGCAATCTATACCGTAAATCAGAGAAATGGATACTGCCGCTCTGTGGATCTGGCTGAGCAGCTTGGGTATTCAAAAGCAAGCGTAAGTGTTGCCGTATCGAAAATGAAAGCAGAAGGTCTGATCATAGTTGACCACGCAGGACTGCTGAAATTGACTGCGGAAGGCGAAAAAACAGCCAAATATACCTTGCAAAAACATGTATTAATCAGGAAGCTGCTGCGCGATATCGGCGTAGAGGAACAGCAGGCCGACAGGGAAGCCTGCAAAATTGAACATATCATAAGCGAGGAGACGTTTCAGAAACTGACAGAAGCAGCAAAAAATCATGCAACTTTTTGTCGTTGACATGCTCTATTTCATATTGTACAATTGAGTAAAACACATCTTAGTGCAGGCAATAGTTTTTTTGCAGGTACACTGCTGATTTTCAGAAAAAAGGAGAATATGAAAATGAAAATCCGAGGAGTCAATTTAGGAAACTGGCTTGTCCTGGAAAAATGGATGAGTCCTGAGCTGTATACCGGAACAACAGCAGAAGATGAAACCTACTTCTGCATGCAGCTTTGCGAAAACGAAAAACGTGCGCGTCTGAAAGTACATCGCGACCACTATATTACAAGCCGCGATTTTGCGTATCTGGCTGAGAAAGGATTTAACACGGTTCGCATCCCGATACCATTTTTTGTCTTCGAAGACATCGGTCCCTACGTAAGCTGCTCCGAATATCTGGATAAAGCCATGAAATGGGCCAATCAGTATGGCCTCAAAGTGCTGCTGGATCTTCACACTGTGCCCGGCAGTCAAAATGGCAGTGATAATGCGGGAATCTGCGGTATTGTTCAGTGGGCGAACCATCCGGAACGGGTAGAAATCGCACTGAGTGTACTGGAGCGGCTCGCTCTCCGTTATGGTCAGGATCCGGCCCTTTTCGGAATCGAAGTTCTCAACGAGCCGATGACGACCGACGGCGCTCTGGCAAAAACAATGGAAAAAGCCGGAATCCATATTCTGGAAAGATATCCCGCAGTGGATAAGGAAGCGGCCAAATTAAACGAAGGTTACACCAACGCCTGGCTGGAGGATTTCTATCGCACTGCATATGCACGTATCCGCAAATATCTGCCAGAAGACAAAGCCGTCGTTTTTGACGATGCTTTTGACATCCATCATTTTGCGGATTGGGTGTCAGCTCAGTCCGATTTTAAAAATGTAATGCTCGATACACACCAGTATATTATGGTGGCTGACTGGCTGAATCAGTGCGAACCGGGCATCGACTCTTATGTCAGGTATATACAGGAGCATTTTGTGGAAGAAGTCTCCTTTGGACAGTCAAAAGTGCCTACTTTCTGCGGCGAGTGGAGTCTTTTCAACGAAAAAGGCGATATGCGCGAAAAAAGTGCCGAAGAAAGACGCGTATTCTATCGCACGCTCGCGGATGCACACAAAACCGCGTTTGAAGAAAACTGCGAAGGATGGTTCTACTGGTGCTATAAAACCCACCTGAACAACCCCGACTGGGACTGCTGGGACATCGGCAAATGCATCGCTAATCAGTGGATGACGTTCTGAAAAAACCTGTATCTGTCACTGCTGCCTCTTTCGTTACTGACTGGTTTTAGCGTTAATTTGAAAAACACTGTTCACGTATCCAACACAAAATATACATCCTTTTGTCACAAATCAAATGATAAAATATTGGGGCGGTTTAAACACTGCCAAAATATTTTAGGAGGCATTCTTATCATGAAATGCAGTATAAAAAGAAATTTATCGTCTTTTCTTTCCCTGACGCTTGCCTGTGCGCTTATCGCAGGCTGCCAGATAAACGCCAGCGCCGGGGAAAGTGAAGAAACATCCACAGAGACTGTTGCGGCGGAAAATCTGTCTGAAAACGGTACAGATGCAGTAGGCGTCGATAGCTATTATCTTGTGACAAATATGTACGGCGATGGGCAGAAGCCATGGTATCTTGTGATTGACTACGGCGTGGAGATCGACCCGTCAGGTGTCTCAACGAACGATTTTGAAGTGGACAATTACGAGATTGAAGCCGTTTACACAAATTCAGAAGCTGCTCTTCCTGACGGCAGTGCAGCCGGAAATTATGTGCTGATTGAACTCTCCACCGACTACACCACTACAAACTATGGTGGAAACGGTTCCGGCAGCAGCGAATCTGATGAAGGTAGTTCTTTCGGAAGCGGTTCTTTTGAAGACGGTTATTTAAAAAATGACTCTGATGGCGGACGTTCCCAGGGTGAAGACTCCTTCGGAGATGGTTCGCTCGGAAATGGCTCTCTGGGAGATGATTCTTTGGGGGATGACTCTTCAGGAAATAACTCTTTCGGAAATGATTCCACGGAAGACAGCGAGAATTCCGGCAATAGTGAAAATACAGAATTTCTCAGCTATGAAGAAAACGAATCGGAATCCAGCGGCTTGGGTGAGTTGAATGATTCCGGCTTCGGCAGTCGCGGCGACCGCTCCGAGATGAGCGACTCTGGTATGGGTGACTTTGGCACAGGCGACTCGAATACAGGTGCCTCTGACACAGACGGCTTTGATGCGTCCAATAAGGCAGACCGTTCCATGCAGGGCGGCAACAGCAGCAGAGGCTCCATGTTCTCCTCACAGTCTGCGCTCAGCAACCAGTTGACTGTAACGTTCCAACAGACCGGCAGCATCACCTGCCTGGATGGAACGACTCTGGATGCGTGGGCGGAAAGCCGTACTACAGATTATGAGAACAATGTAAATCTTCTGGTGGAAAACTTTTCCCAGTATACATTTACGCTCTCAGATGGCTCTTCCCTGATGTACAGCCTGTATCTGCCGGATGATTACTCCGAAGATACCAAATACCCTCTCGTTTTGTTTATGCCGGATGCTACAGGAGAAGGCAGCGATGAATATCTCGCCCTGACGGAAAGCCTGGGCGGCGTGATCTGGACAACTGAAGAATGGCAGAACGAGCATAAAACTATCGTCCTGGTCCCGCAGTATGAAACTTCCAATACCGAAGATCCGGCTTATACCATGGAACTGGTCACTGAAATCGTCAGCCAGTACAGTGTAGATACATCCAGAGAATATCTGGTCGGACAGTCTTCCGGAACCATCCGCTCCATCAAGCTGCTCATTGATTACCCTGACGAATTTGCAGGTGCGCTTCTGGTTGCCGGCCAGACTGATTCCGCCTACACCGATTCAATCTCGCAGCTGTCCACACAGAACATCTGGATGATCTGCTCTGAAGGCGACGCGAGAGCTTATCCGGGCATGACCGAGATCACCGAAGCCGTGGAAGCGGAAGGAACCGAAGTGACCATTGCCCAGTGGGCAGCCACACTCACTGATGATGAGCAGGAACAGATGGCCGCCGAACAGGCTTCGGCAGGAACAACAATCAACTGGACTATCTTTGACGCAAATACCGTAATGAGAGAAGATGTGACCTCTACGGACGCTACAGAGCACATGAACACCTGGCGCGTAGCATATGATCTGGACACAGTAAGAGAATGGCTGTTTGAACAGACAAAATAATAACGGAATCACACACTCAACGATCTTCAGGCCGGATAAAAAAACTATCCGGCCTGTTCTGTTCTACTGTTTATGCTCTGAAAAGTTTTCCGTTTTCAGACTTCAGGATATTTCAAGGATCGTTCCTGTATTCAGTTTCCCTTTGGAACAGGGAATACTGCTACCACTCATTTACCTGTGTTTTGTTTCTTCATATTCTTCGCAAAAAAGCCCAGATTCCCATCATAACCTCACTCGGAATAAATTTTGCCGCAATCCGGTGAACCGTACAGACCAGTCCGGGCGTGGATACAGGAAGCCCCAGTTCCGAATCCATCAGAGCATGGCGCACGACATTCTTTTCGCGGGACGAAAGCGGAAAATGCCGGATATATGTGCTGTTATCCGTATTTTGAGCTGTTCCGATAAACTCTGTATCCTTCACCCAGTAAGGGCAGACCGCCGTCACATGAATGCCCTCCCCAAGCAATTCCACGCGGAGGGCGCGGCTATAGCGGTACAGGAACGCTTTGGATGCGGAATAAATATTCAGGTAAGGGAATGGCTGAAATCCCGCAGTCGAACAGAGCTCCAGCACATTTGCTCCCCTGCTCATAAAGGGCAGCACCAGCTGTGTCATATCCACCGCCGCGCGGCAGTTCAGATCAATCATATCATCGCAGTCTTCTATGGAGATATCTTTCCATGAGCCGATTTTTCCAAAGCCGGCCGCATTGATGAGGTAACGCACATCCGGCTGTTCTTCTTTAAGCCGGGTATGGATTGCCTGAAACGATTCCTTCTGCGTCAGGTCAAGCGGAATCACCCGCAGAGTCGTGCTGATCTGGCTGCGCAGTTCAGTCAGCCGATCTTCCCTGCGGGCAATGACCCACATTTCATCCAGAATATCATTCGATTTTTCTTTTGGATTTTCTTTTAGTTTTTCCGCTGCGTTTTTCTTTCGAAGCACCTCCATTTTTTTATCCAGCTGCCTGACAAATTCTCTCCCCAGACCGCTCGACGCTCCGGTAATAATCGCTATTTTCTTTTTCACCGTTTAGGAAACCTTTCTGTCCGTTTCTTTCGAACCATGGTTCATGATCAGCATCTGCAGCCGGTTCTCCACATTCGCATAGCTGGTGTCGGGATCGAGGTCAAGAGGCAGGATCGAAATGTCCGGATATTCCTCTTTCAATCGCTTGATGACTCCGCGTCCGCAAACGTGGTTCGGCAAGCAGCCGAAGGGCTGCAGGATAATAAACGACTTCACTCCCTCTTTCGCGTTGTGCGCGATCTCAGCAGCCATCAGCCAGCCCTCCCCGCAGCTTAATGTTTCGGGGATGATGTTGCTGACCTCCCGGTACAGCTCTTTCGGCTTTTTCGCGCATTCATACAGCTCATGGCGGACGGCAACCTTTTCCAGCCGCTTCTGGACATAATCAAACAACCCCTCCACCAGCTGCGGATAGGGCGGAATGCTGGCGTGGTAATCTTTGATCTCACATTCGGTAGCGCGGAAATCCTTCCGCAGCTGATCGGTAATCCTGGGGAATGCAGTCTCCATGCCATTGGTTTCCAGATACCGTTCAATATTGAAGTTGGAACCGGGATGATAGGTCACCAGCAATTCTCCGGTAACAAACACCTTCGGTTTCAAATGGCTCCGGTCATAGGATATCTGCCCCATCCGGTCAATACAGGTCTCAAAGACCTTTCTGGCGTTTTTCACACCTTTGCGAATCCCCTCGGCCAGCTGGTTCACGCAGTCATTGTAAACCTCGTCCGTCTCGCCCGAATGCAATTCATAAGGACGGATTTTCCGGCAGATATCCGTGAGAATATCCAGCATCATAAAGGTCCATACAGCTTCCCAGATGGCGGAAATTCCAAGAATCATCACACCTGGGTGCATATCCTTCGTATCATTGGCATCGGTAGTCACAATCGGAACATCTGTAAAGCCGGCCCGATCGAGACCTTTCCGCAGCAGTCCTGCATAATGCGACATCCGGCAGTCACACTGGAATTTCACCATAGCTACAGCCACTTCATCCTGCCGGTAATTCCCTTTCTGCAAGGCACTGATTAGCTCTCCGATTACCATCTGACACGGAAAGCAAATGTCATTATGGACATATTTTTTTCCCAGGGCAATCTGCTCCGATCCGCCGATAGGCAGTGTTTTCACAGTATAATTTTCCTTTTCCATAATGGCAGAAAGCAGCACGGAGACCTCTCTCGAAATATTCGGCACCAGGATCGTGCGCCTTTTCCGGTCGTCTTTGCGGAATTTCACAGGACTCGCTTCTGATAGTTTTCCCTGAAAAGTGCCGACCATACATGCAGAATTTTCTGCATGACTGACATAACTTTCCTCCGTCCGCAACGAAGCAGAAAGCGTTTCCGGATGTTCCATGTATTCCCGGATGCACTCCTTTCTGCGCTTGATCGCTATCGTCTCCAGGAAAGACTGAATACGGATACCGAGAGAACCTGTTGCGTCGCTCTCGTCCACCTTGAGAATCAGCGGAGATTTGTTGCCGCATTCCGCCAGAATCCGGCTGATCTCGTCTGACAGAATCGCGTCATGTCCGCAGCCAAAGCTGACGATCTGCACATATTCAAGCACCGGATCTTTTGCCGCCACCATTGCTCCTTCCAGCATCCGCGTGTGGAAGTCGTTGGTAATCTCAATTCTGGTATTTTTCAGCTCCTGCCTGTTAAGATCGGGCAAACTGTCCACCGTCAGCACGGGTACGCCTCGCTCAGTGAACCTTCGGGACAGGTCGTGGCAGATAAAAGGATCGGTGTGATAGGGACGTCCGGCCAATACTACCGCATATGTGCCGGATTCATGCGCCTGTCGGATGATCTCACTGCCCCTCCGCACCAGCGTTTCCCGGAAAGACAATAATGCCTGCTCCCCATCTGCAAAAGCCGACGCTGCCTCTGCTTTCGTTACGCCCAGTGTCTCCACTGCATATTGGCAGATCTGCTTTTTCCGGTCATTCTCTTTAAACCAGTGAAAAACCGGTGTGTCAAAGACCATATTCCCGCTTTTCTCCGGATTCTGGGAATTACGCACAACCATCGGATATCCCTGCAGAACAGAACAGACGTAAGGGCTGAGCTTATCCACGCCTTCCGGAGGCATGTGCATCACATACGGAAAGAAGATACGGTCCACGCCCATCCCGACCAGCTCCATGACATGACCATGTACCAGCTTTGCGGGAAAGCAGACAGTGTCCGACGCTACAT
>JAJQIE010000054.1 GCA_021199395.1 Lachnospiraceae bacterium
TCCATGATATGTGCATATATAAATTAAACAAAAAGATATGTACATATCTGCTATAATACAATCCATATAATAAATTATATATTGATGATAATGCGCGCGCAATTTGACATAGTGCACTCTTACCCCTGTTTTTACCCCATTTTCTACCCCCTTCGAGCATGAAAAGTGACAAACAAGGATAACATGGAAAAGTCGAAAAAATCTTGAAATTTAGGGGGTTTATGAACGATGACAAATGCTGACAAAATGTGCCGGATTGTTTGACAACAAAATACAGGTATGATACACTGGATGAAACATAAGACAACGAGGTGACAGAGTTGGATAAGTATGAATATAACCTCAAATTGGAGGAAATTGACAAGCTGGTCGATCAGGGTGATTATAAGGAGGCTGCGAAGCTGGCGGATACAATCGAGTGGCGCCGGGTCAGAAATGTCAGAACACTTTGCCTGATCAGTGAGATCTATGAGGCGGCGGGAGAGCTTGACAAGAGCAAGGATATGCTGGTCCGCGCGTACAGAAAATCTCCTGTGGGGCGCAATGTCCTGTATCGGCTGGTTGAGGTGACGACAGCGCTGGGGCAGTATGATGAGGCGCTGGAGTATTATTCGGAATACGTACAGACAGCTCCGCATGATAATAATCGCTATATTCTTAAATATATGATCTACAAAGGACGCGGCAGCTCTGCGGAAGAACTGATCGCTATCCTGGAAGAATATCTGGGACAGGAGTATACGGAGCGCTGGGCGTATGAGCTCGCCGCTTTATATCAGCAGGCGGGGCAGATCCAGAAATGTCTGGCGACGTGTGATGATCTGGTGCTCTGGTTCCATTCGGGGAAATATGTAAAGAAAGCGCTTGAGCTTAAAAAGCGTTATGCGGCGCTTACTCCTAAGCAGCAGCAGATTTACGAGGTCTGCATGCAGGAGGAGGCGCAGAGCGATTATTTTGAAGATACGGATGAGGAGACAACGGTCGCGGCGGGTACGGAGGACGCGGACGATGAAGTGATTGCGGAGAATATCATTGCCGAGACAGAGAAGGAGATAGCAGACGAGATTACCGCGCACAAAGCGGAGCTGGAAAAGGAGACTGAGCCGGAGAAGCCTGCGGAAATCAGGCAGCGGACCAGGATTTTACGGAGAGAATCTAAGAAAAAGGAAGCAGGAAGAAAAAAATCGGCTGAAAAGGAGCCGATGGGAAAGGCTGAAGCGATAAAGGAATCTGCGGGGAAGGCACCGGAGAAGAAGAGCCCGGACATCATGGAACCGGATGCGATGGAACCGGATGCGATGAAGCCGGATGTAATGGAGCCTGTTTTTGAGGAACCGGATATTCCTGAGCCTGCGGAACAGGATGATCTGCAGATTGAGCTTGCCAAAAGCGTGAGAAAGGTGATTTCCGGCGTAGCGAGAAAGCCGGAGCTGAATGAGGACGACGTACCGGCGGCGGTGGAAGAACGGCTGCAGGTGATCCAGGAGGTTTCGCAGCGGAAAGAACCGGAGCCGATGGCAGGCAGGCTTTCCATAGATGATATTCTGCTTTCCATGGGAGAAAAGGGAAAACAGGCCGCTGCCGCTGCCAGAGCGCAGAGGGAGCGTGAAGCTGCTGCTGCGCTGGAGCCGTCTGACGAATCTGCAAAGGCCGTGCCGGGAGCAACTGACGCATCTGCTGAAGAAAACCCTGCGGGGGAAAGCCGGGAGGTGACTTCTGAGGCGGAAAAAGCGGCGGAACCGGAGAAACCAGAATCGGAAAAACCAGAACCGGAAAAACCAGAGTCGGAAAAATCAGAGTCAGAGAAACCAGAATCGGAAAAACCAGAGTCGGAGAAATCAGAACCGGAAAAACCGGAGCTGGAAAAATCAGATTCGGAACGTTCAGGCTCAGAGCTTTCGGGGGCAGGCTCAGAATCGAGAGCAGAGTCTTCGCTGCCCCGGTCGATTGCGGCAGCTGCCGCAGAGGAGCTGACCCAGGAGCAGCTTGAAGCAATCCGGTATTCAAGCAATCCGGAGAAGCTTTTGAAGAACCGGACGTCCCTTCCCTCCTATACGTCGGATGAGGATCTCGGAGAGACGCGCAGGATTGTCAACACAAAGGAAGAACTGCTGGAGGCTGCCCGCAAGGAGCTGCTGGCGACCAGGACGATCCGTATCCCTACGGAGGAAGTGGCAAAGGCCTATGCGTCTGATGCGGGAGCCGCGCGGAGATTTACAGAGGGGGCGCAGGAGCTCAGGGCTGTCCCGGCAGAAAATATTTCTGAGGCTTCTGACATGGAGCAGGAGTCGGGAAGCGCTTTGGCGGAGGAGTTCTCTGACATGGAGCAGAACGGTGAAGGCACTGTGCCGGAGAATGAGGATGATGCGGCGCAGAGGCTGGAGGAGTCCATGCCGGAGGAAGAGGAATTTGACGACGGAGAATACTATGACGACCCACTGACAATTGAACCGCATCTGCGAGGCTTTTTCAAAGGCTTTACGGAAATTGAGGGGCTGGAGGATCAGATCGCGAACGCGATTCTTCAGGCGATGGCAAAAGGAGACGACCGGACCTCGCGCAATGGCAATATTCTGATTTTTGGCTCGCACGGCTCCGGCAAGACTACACTGGCGACCAATATTGCGAAAGCGATAGCCATGGAAAAGGGTCGGAAGGTGGCGAAAATGGCAAAGATCTATGCGGCGGATCTGAACCGCAGAGATATTGCCGCGACGATCGCGAAGATTGCGGGCGGAACCCTGATCGTAGAGGAAGCCGGCGACCTGGACGACAATACGGTAGAGCAGCTGACGACCGCGATGGAATTCCGCACGGATGGGCTGATCGTGATTCTTGAGGATGAGCAGCGCTATGTGCACGATCTGCTGATGAATCACCCCCGGTTTACGATGAAGTTTACCGCGCAGGTTTATCTGCCGGTCTATACCGCGGAGGAATTATCCATATTTGCCCAGCAGCATGCGAATGAGCTGGATTATATGATCAGCGGAGAAGGATTTGAGGCGATTCACCGGAAGGTGGAGGAGGCTTCCTCTACAGAGACGCCGATGTCGGTCGCAGATGTGATCGCGCTGGTGGATCGGGCGATCCATCGCTCCAATAAGTTCATACGCAAAATGTCAATGGGAAAGAAGCGGTATGACGAGAACGATTATGTGCTGCTTTTTGCCAGGGATTTCAAATAGAGCTTTGTAGGACGACGCTTGCGTCGTTTACGATAAATTTACAGGAGGTGTTGTTTATGGGAAAAAAGGTAGTAGTAGCGATTGGCAGGCAGTTTGGCAGCGGTGGGCATGAGATCGGAGAAAAGCTGGCAAAACAGCTTGGGATCAAATTTTACGACAAGGAACTGATAAAGGTCATTGCAAAGCAGAGCGGCCTGTGTGAGAAGGTGCTGGAGAGCTATGATGAAAAGCCGACAAACAGCCTTCTGTACTCGATTGTGATGGATGTTTACCCGTCTGTGATGTATACCGGGCCGACGATCGATCAGCAGATTTATCAGGCAAATTATGATACGATTAAGCAGCTGGGCGAAAGCTCCTGTGTGATCGTAGGGCGCTGCGCAGACTATATTCTCAGGGATTGCCCGGAGCTGGTCAGCGTATTTATCCACGCGAGCGATGATTTCCGCGCCGCGAGGATTGCGGCGGAGTATCAGCTTCCGGACGCAAAGGTGCGCGACATGTTTGTAAAGACAGATAAAAAGCGCGCCAGCTATTACAATTTCCAGTCGGAGAAAAAGTGGGGGGCGGCAGTCAGCTACAATCTCTGTCTGGACAGCAGCTCCATCGGAATTGACGGCAGCGTAAACCTGATCGAAAGCTATATCAGACATCGCGGGCTTTTGTGAGAGCGGATAAAAACAGTACCTGGGCGGGGTTCCGGCAAAGATCCGGAATCCCGTTTTCCGTGTGTACGAGTTACACGTTACACCCGGCCCATCGCGAAGCAATTTTAAATGGCCGGATGCCGTTGCAGGTCACATCTGTAGAGATAGAAATAGCGCAAATCTGGTCAAGGTGTGACCTGTAATCGCTGTACGGTTCGGCGGACGCGGATGAGGAAATACGGTTGAAATGCTTTGGCAGATATGGTAGAATACGCATTGTTGAGAACGAGCGGGAGGGAATTATGAAGCTTTTAGAATACCGTTTTAAAACACTGTTTAAATACAAGGATCTGATTATAGAACTGGTAAGACGCGACCTCAAGCTGAAATACCGGAGAAGCTTTCTGGGATATGTATGGACGATTTTACAGCCGCTTCTTCTGATGCTGGTGTATGTAGTCGTATTCACAAATCTGCTGGGCAAATCGATTGAGAATTATCCGGTGTATCTGCTTACCGGGCGCCTTATGTATGATTTTTTAAGATCAAGCACTATGGGCGCAATGAAATCCGTGACCGGAAATTCTTCTCTGCTGAGAAAGGTCTATGTCCCTAAGTATATTTTTACGCTGGCTAAGGTAACGAGCTGCATGGTGGATATGGTGCTTTCCTTTGGAGCACTGTTTGTGGTAATGATCATTACCGGTGCGAAATTCAATCTGACGATGCTCCTGATTCCTCTTGTGGTGGTTCAGATCTATATTTTCAGCTGTGGGCTCGGCTTTTTCCTGGCTCAGCTCAATGTGTTTTTCCGCGATATTGAGCACATATACGGCGCGATTATGACTGCGTGGATGTATCTGACGCCTATCCTGTATGATATCGAACGCATGGATCCCACGCTTCAGATCTTCATAAAGGGATTTAATCCGCTGTACTATTATGTGGCGCAATTCAGGGATCTGGTATATTATGGGAACATTCCAGGACCCAGAGTGTTCTGGGGCGGATGGCTTATCGCGTTTCTGATGCTGCTGATTGGCACATGGTTCTTTCAGCGGTCAAAGGATAAGTTTATTTTGTATATCTGACAGGGATTCCGGTTTTCAGCAGATTTTTTCTGGTGTGTGATGGATAAAATGAGACTGGCGGGGGAACCAAATGAGTAAAAATGTAATAGAAGTAGATCATTTAAAGATTCGGTTTAATCTGGCGAGTGAAAAAGTAGATAATCTCAAGGAATATACGATCAAGCTGCTCAAGCATGAGCTGATGTTTCAGGAATTTATAGCGCTTCAGGATATCAGCTTTCAGGCAAAAAAAGGAGAGGCGTGGGGGCTGGTCGGGGCGAACGGCTCCGGCAAATCTACGCTGCTCAAGGCGGTCAGCGGCATTTTGCAGCCCTATGAGGGTACTGTGGAGGTGTCGGGAAAGATCGCGCCTCTGATTGAGCTGGGGGCAGGCTTTGACAAAGACCTGACCGCGCGGGAGAATATTTATCTGAACGGCATGGTGCTCGGACATTCCAGGGCATTTATGGAAGAGCATTTTGACGAGATCGTCGAGTTTGCGGATATTAAAGGATTTCTGGACTCGCCGCTGAAGAACTTTTCTTCCGGTATGAAAGCGAGGCTCGGATTTTCTGTGGCTACGGTAGTCGCGCCGGATATCCTGATCGTGGATGAAGTGCTGGAGGTCGGGGATATGCGCTTCCGCCGGAAATGCAATGAGCGGATGCAGCAGATGCTCTCCGAAGGGACGACGCTTCTCTATGTCTCTCACAATATTGACTCGGTAAAGAATCTCTGTGATAAAGCGCTCTGGCTCGACCATGGCCGGATACGGATGATGGGGGACGCGCAGCCGGTGTGCGATGCGTATGGGGAGGAGCAGAACAATCTGGTACGCAGGCGCAAGGAGGAGAGGCGCGCGCGGTTGAGAAGCCAGGGCAAAAAGTATGATTATCTGATCGTCGGCGCGGGTCTTTTTGGCGCGGTATTTGCCAGGGAGATGACAAAAGCCGGGAAACGCTGTCTGGTGATTGATAAACGCAGCCACATCGGCGGAAATGTCTATACAGAGGACGTGGACGGCATTCAGGTGCACCGGTATGGCGCGCATATTTTCCATACCAGCGATGACCGGATCTGGAAGTACGCGAACCGTTATGCGAAATTTAATAATTATATGAATTCTCCGGTGGCGGTTTACAGGGACGAGCTGTACAATCTGCCGTTCAACATGAATACCTTCAGCCGTCTCTGGGGTCTGAGGAAGCCGCAGGAGGTAAAGGATCGGATCGCGGAGCAGATCGCCGGGCTTGGCATCACGGAGCCGAAGAACCTGGAGGAGCAGGCGCTTTCGCTTGTAGGAACAGACGTCTATGAGAAGCTGGTCAGAGGCTATACGGAAAAGCAGTGGGGCAGAGACTGCAGGGAGCTTCCCGCGTTTATCATCCGCAGGCTGCCGCTGCGTTTTACCTATGACAATAATTATTTTAACGACCGCTATCAGGGCATCCCGATCGGCGGATATACGAATATGATCGCTAAGCTGCTGGAGAACATCGATGTGATGACCGATACGGATTTCTTTAAGTATCGGGAGGAGAACCCTAAGATGTTCCGGCGGATATTATATACGGGCATGATTGATGAGTATTATGGCTTTCGCTATGGACACCTGGAGTACCGCAGCGTTCGCTTTGAGACGGAGCGTGTGGAAGAGGAAAATTACCAGGGGAACGCGGTGGTGAATTATACAGACCGGGAGGTTCCCTACACGCGCATCATCGAGCACAAGCATTTTGCGCCGGAAGCGGAGCTGGAGAATCCTAAGGACTACTCCATTATATCCAGAGAGTATTCTACAGAGTGGAAGCCTGGAATGGAGCCGTATTATCCGGTGAATGATGAGAAGAACAGCGCGCTCTATGCGCGTTACCGCAAGCTGGCTGATAAGGAGAAAAAGGTGATTTTCGGCGGGCGGCTCGGCTCTTATCAGTATTATGATATGGATAAGGTGATAGCGGCAGCGCTGGATCTCGCAAAGCAGGAGAAGGCGCGCTGGATCGCCATGAAGGAAGAAAAATAATTTTGGTATATCGCTTAGGACAACCGGGCTATATGCGCAGATTGGGGCAGACGCGAATACAGGTCACACCTGTAGAGCAAGAAATAACGTAAACGGGCTATGATGCGACCTGTAAGTGTGCGAAAGGACAGGCATGTTTCGGATAAAGCAATGGATAAAAATGCTGCTGCAAAATATAGTGCTTCCGTTGGTGTACTTTTTTTACAGCCGCAGGCCGGTGGAGCCGGGACTTGTGATTTTTGCGGACGCGCACCACGAGGAGATTCCGTTTTCGATGCGCCGGATGTATGACGAGGTAAGGCAGAACGGGACGGCGGCAAAGCGTGACGCCGATGGAATCGTCATGACCGGCAGGGAGGCCGACGCGCGGGATGGCAGCGTTATGGCTGGCAGAGAGGTCGACGCGCGAGATGGCAGCGTTATGACCGGCAGGGAAGCCGACGCGCGAGATGGCAGTATTATGACCGGCGAGGAGGCCGACGCACATAATTGCAGTGGGAGTTACAGGATCGAGCTGTTTGTGACGGATTTTGATCGGCTTTCCTTTGGCAGGATGGCAAAGTACCTGCTGCGTTTTATGCGGCGGTACGCGGCGGCGGAATACGTGTTTATCTGCGATTATTTTCTGCCGGTGTCCTCTTGCCGGAAACGCCCGGAGACAAAGGTGGTGCAGCTCTGGCATTCCTGTGGATTGACAAAGAAGATCGCCTACGACGCGGACGAGGATATTCCAAAAGGCTATCATGGCGATATGTTTGGCAATTATTCGTATCTGACGATGAGCGCGGACGCCTGTGTTCCGGTGCATGAGCGTGCGCTGCGGCTTTCGCGGGAGCATATCTTTGCGACCGGGATCAGCCGGACGGATTATTATTTCGATGAAAAGTGGAATGAGCGCTGCCGTGAGAATTTTCGAAAAGCCCATCCGGAAGCGGAGGGGCGGAGGATCGCGGTATGGGCGCCGACGTTCCGCGGAAACGCGGCGGCGCCGCGCCTGGAGGGACTGGATATTATACGGCGTGCTGCGGAAGAATTAAAGGACGAGTGGTATTTTGTCATCAAGGCGCATCCGCATATCGACCGGCATGGCATGGTTTCGACCAGCCGGATTCCGACGGAGGAGCTGTTTCCGGTGGCGGACGTGCTGATTACAGATTATTCCTCTGTCCTGTTTGATTATCTGCTGTATCGCAGGCCGGTGATCCTGTTTGCGCCGGATCTGCAGGAATATGAGCAGGCGCGGGGATTTTATATAGATTACCGGAGCATACCGTATCCGCTGACGCGGACGCGGGAAGAGCTCGAAGCGGTAATTGGCGGTATAGCCGGGAATGGCTGTGCGGATCATGGAAAGCAGGACTGGTATGCGGCGCATGCCGCAGAGATAGACGCTTTTCGCGAGACGTACGTCGGAGCCTGTGACGGACACGCGACGGAGCGTATATTGAAGCTGGTTGGATTGCAGTAAATCAGATACTGCGCGGCACAGCGATGGATACAGATTGGGGGGCGGGATCAGATGAATATAGCGATCGTTTTTGCCGGAGGCAGCGGCGTCCGGCTGGGAGCGGGGATTCCCAAGCAGTTTCTGGAGATTAATGGAGTCCCTATTCTGATCCATACGC
>JAJQIE010000228.1 GCA_021199395.1 Lachnospiraceae bacterium
GGTTAAAATAGATGAGCTTCCAGTGTGGGAGAATCCGCAGGCAAAGCGGAAAATCTGTTTTATACCGGACACGGCGATGTTCTTTCCGAACGCGACGGCGAATGTGATGCGCGATTATTACAGGGTGGTTTATCCCGGATTTGATGGGGAACGGTTTGACGATTTGCTTGGGAAATTTGAGCTGGATCCTAAGAGAAAGCTCTCGACCTTTTCAAAGGGCATGAAAAAGCAGGTGTCGGTATTGCTTGGAATCTGTACAAATACGGAGTATCTGCTCTGTGATGAGACCTTTGACGGACTGGATCCGGTGATGCGACAGGCTGTAAAGAGTCTGTTTGCCTCAGAAATCCTGAACCGCAGGTTTACGCCGGTAATTGCCTCACACAGTCTGCGCGAGATTGAGGACATCTGTGACTATGTCGGGCTGCTGCACAGGGGAGGGATCCTGTTTGCAAAGGATCTGGACGCGATGAAGCTGGGTATCCACAAAATCCAGTGCGTCATCCCGGATGCCGGGGACGAGGAGGCGCTGCTCTCGGAGCTTGCAGTGCTTCACAGGGAAAAGCGCGGCTCGCTGCTCACAATGGTAGTGCGCGGTGGCTATGATGAGATTGAGCAGAGGATTCAGAAGCGACATCCGCTGTTTTCGGAGATTTTGCCGCTGACTCTTGAGGAGATCTTTATCAGTGAAACGGAGGTAGCCGGATATGACATCAAAAATCTCGTTCTTTAAACTGGTTCGGGCGGAAATACGCCGGATGAGCTGGCTGGCTGATGTGCAGATGCTTGTCTTTACTCTGTTTTTTCCGTTCCGGGTGCTGATGGCGATGGCGATCCGGCAAAACGAGAAGCTTCGCTATGGCAGTGCGACCTACAGTGCAGTCGTTCAGTTTTGCAGGAATGCCGGTCTGGAGCGTCCCGAAAATACCTGCCTGATACTTGCCGCGGGAGCGCTCTGTGCGCTGTCTGCCTTTGCATATGTGCATTCCCCGGTGAAGCAGGACTTTTACCACAGCCTTTCGCTGAAACGCGAAGAGCTTTTTGGCATAAAATATCTGAGCAGCGCGCTGACCTTTGTGATGCCGTATCTGATCAGCCAGGTGCTTGTAGTCCTGGTCGGTCTGATCTATCAGGCGGTGACGCCGCAGATCGCGCTTGAGGTCGCGGTGACAGGCATACAGGGGATCCTGTTTTTTCTGTGCAGCTATTCCAGCGTGCTTGTAGCGATCATGCTGACCGGGAATTTCCTGACGACGATGCTTGCCGTTGGAGCGTTCGGGCTTTATCTGGCGCTTATGGTGGCGCTTGGCAAGTATTTTAAAGTGGTGTTTATGGAAACCAGTGTGGAAACCCTGCCAAGTTCCGAAAGAACATGGATCAGCTGGACCTCCCCGTGGGCGTGGTGCCTGTTCTCGGAATCCGACGGAAGCGCTGGAATGACTGGAACCCTGCCGTCTGTCGGAAATCTGTGCCAGCTGATAGCGATAGCCGCCGCGCTGACGCTGATCGCGCTGGCTCTGTACCGTGTGCGCCGCACAGAGGCGGGCGGCCTGGCGCTCACATTCTACTGTGCCGAGCCGATCGTAAAAATAATGATGGCGATCCCGGCTTCCCTTGTCGCGGGGCTGATCGCCTACGAGATATTCGAGTCCGTAGCGTTTGAACTGCTCTTTATCCTGCTGTCCGGAGCGCTGGTCTGTGTGGTCATCGAATTTATTTACCGTGTAGATATCCGGCAGGTGCTTTCCAACAAGTGGCAGTTTGCGGCGGCGGCGCTGCTTTCCTGCGCGATTTTCTTTTTCTTTCGGTTTGATCTGTCTGGATACAATACCTGGCTGCCGGTTAAAAACGACGTAGCGTCCATGTCTGTTTCGGACTATGGGACTTCCTACTGCGTCGTGATTACAGAGGACGGCAGGGCGGAGTATCTGTCTGTGCGGTCGCGACTGGATTCCATCGAGTGGGAGGATTTTGAACGGATTTACGAGCTGGCACAAAACGGCGTTGAAAATGTGAAAAAATATAAATCGTCCTACGCTGTTTATGATGAGGAAATTACGTATGTATATTTGAAGTATCATTTGAAGAACGGAAAGGAAGTGTATCGCGGATACGAGATAAACAGAAGCCTGTTCTGTGAAGTGATGGATGAGCTTCTGCAGGATGAAGCGTTCCGGGAGCAGTATTATCCAATCTGCGCATGGGACGATACTTATATGGATAAAATCGCGCAGATCAACTGCTGGTTTTATGGTATGGATGCGGAAACCCTGTTTACCACTGCGGAGAAAACGGATGCGGATGAGAGCGTATATGAGGACGTTGTGTATAATGGGGACTTCAATGAGATGATCCCGCTGTCCAGACTGTCTGACCTGGTCGAAGCGTATTGCGAAGATCTGAAAACCATATCGTTTGAGGATTTCCTGAGCGTGTATGGGCAGATATATTTTCTGTATGACAAGGATTATATCAACGACTATTATCCGTTCAGTGAGAAATTCACAAATACAGTGGAGCTTCTGAAGGAGATTTATTACCAGGGAAACAGCTGAATAAGGTAATAAGCGAATAAGCCGTCCGCGCTGCTAAAATGCGGGCGGCTTTTTTCCCCGTAGTTGACAGTGTTTTAACAAAATGGTAATATGTGGTCGGCTTTTATGCAGAAAATTTAAGTGAAGCCTGATGGATGGATACAGGCGGATAAAATGCAGCTGGATGGAGGATACTATGTCGATTGAAGCAGTGAGAGAACATTTAAAACGGTGGGATGCGCAGGATCGAATCCTGGAATTTCCGGTGTCGAGCGCGACGGTAGAGCTGGCGGCGCAGGCAGTGGGGTGTGAACCCGCGCGTATTGCGAAGACGTTGTCTTTTCTGATAAAAACGCCTCCTCAGATGTGCCCGGAGACAGGGCGCTCCACCGAGGAAAAAGGCGCTTTGCGTCCGGATGGCGCTGTGGACGGCCATGCGGTGCTCATTGTGGCTGCGGGCGACGCGAAGGTCGATAATGCCAAATACCGGAATTATTTTCACACAAAGGCGAAAATGCTTCACGGAGATCAGGTAGCGGAGATGGTCGGGCACGCGATTGGCGGTGTCTGCCCATTTGGCGTAAAAGAAGGAACTGAGATTTATCTGGATGAGTCCCTGAAGCGTTTCCGGACGGTTTTTCCTGCCGCGGGCAGCAGCAACAGCGCGATTGAGGTGACGATGGAGGAGCTGGAGCGGTTTTCTGGCAGCCGTATGTGGGTGGACGTCTGCAAGGGCTGGCAGGATGGCAGCGGAAGCTGATGGAAGGAACAATAGAACGATGTGGGCAGATAGCGGAAGCATTTTGAAAAGAGTGTGGGATAATGAGTAACAATGAATCGAAAAATTTGGGAACCGTGTACGTGGGCAGAGATGGAAGGAGAGCCGAAATGTACCGGAAAATGTCTGGAGGGCTTTGAGGATGCGGAAGCTTCTTATATATATGAAAGACTATCGAAAGGAATCGGTATGCGCGCCCTTGTTTAAGCTGCTGGAAGCGGCGTTTGAGCTGCTGGTTCCGCTTGTGATGGCGAGAATCATTGATATTGGTATTAAAAATCAGGATACGGCTTATATCCTGCGGATGCGTCTTTTGATGGTCGCGCTTGGCGCGATCGTGCTGATTTGCTCTGTGACCGCGCAGTATTTTTCAGCGAAGGCTGCCGTCGGATTTTCGGCAAAGCTGCGGGAGGCTTTGTTTGCGCATATACAGGCGCTTTCCTTTACGGAGATGGACGATATCGGCACGTCCACTCTGATTACAAGAATGACGAGTGACATCAATCAGGTGCAGTCGGGTGTAAATCTGTTTTTGCGGCTGTTTTTGCGCTCGCCGTTTATTGTGTTTGGCGCGATGATTATGGCATTTACGATCGACGTGAAAGCGGCGATGGTTTTTGTGGTGGTTATCCCAATTCTCTGTGTGATCGTATTTGGCATTATGCTGCTCAGTATTCCCATGTACCGGCGGGTGCAGGAACGGCTGGATAAGGTCGTGCGCGTGACAAGGGAAAATCTGCTTGGCGTGCGGGTGATCCGCGCGTTTTGCCGTGAAAAGCAGGAGATAGAGGGCTTTGACGCGGACAATGAAGCGCTGGTGAAGGTGCAGCTGCTGTCCGGACGTATTTCCGCGCTGATGAATCCGATGACCTATGTGGTTATTAATTTCGGGCTGATCGCGCTTTTATATACCGGTGCAAGACGTGTAGATATGGGAATCATTACGCAGGGGAGCGTGGTTGCGCTGGTAAATTACATGTCGCAGATACTGGTCGAACTGGTGAAGCTCGCGAATCTGATCATTACGGTGACAAAAGCTATTGCCTGCGGAAACCGGATACAGACCGTGCTGGATGTGCCGGTCGGGATGGAAGCGCCGGAGAAAGACGCCGGTTCGGAGCATCCGGGGAATGCTTCGCATCGGGCTGACGATGAGGAGCGGCCGGAAAACTTCTCGCATCGAGCTGACGGTGCAGAACAGTTGGAAAAGGTTCCGGCGGTCGTTTTTGACCACGTTTCCCTTCAATACCGTGGCGCGGCAGCCGATACGCTGACGGATCTGTCTTTTACCGCAAACCGTGGGGAGACGATTGGTATCATCGGCGGCACCGGCTCCGGAAAAACGTCCCTGGTCAGCCTGATCCCGCGCTTTTACGATGTGCGGGAGGGGTGCGTGAGGGTGGACGGACGCGACGTCAGGGAATATCCGCTGGATGAGCTGCGGCAGAAGGTTGGCATTGTGATGCAAAAGCCGGTGCTGTTTAAGGGAACGATCCGAAGCAATCTTCTCTGGGGCAATGAGGGGGCATCGGATGAGGAGCTGCTTGAGGCGGTACGTGCCGCCCAGGCGGTGGATGTCCTGACGGCGCACAGCGGGAGGCAGAGCAACGCTTCCGGCGTGAAACCGAATATTTCGGCTGACAAAACCAGAACGAAAAATTCATCTGGAAATCCGTCCGGGAGGACGGACAATGCATCTGTCAGAACAGACGAAGAGACTGCCCTGCTGGAAGGACTGGACGCACCGGTGGAGCAGGAGGGACGCAACTTTTCCGGCGGACAGAAACAGAGACTCACGATCGCCCGTGCGCTTGTACGGCATCCGGAGATCCTGATTCTGGACGACAGCGCGTCAGCGCTGGATTTTGCGACGGACGCAAGGCTGCGCAGGGCGCTCCGCGAGCTCTCCGCCGACAGGAGTAAAATGGAAGGACGGTTCGCCCATGAAGATTCGCTGCGCGAAGGGCGAAGCTTTGGAAATGCCCCCTCGCAGAGCTCGTCGGCAGGACGGTTCGCCCATGGAGATTCGCTGCGCGAAGGGCGAACCTGTGAAATGACGGTTTTTATTGTGTCACAGCGTACCTCATCCATCGCGCACGCGGATCGGATTATTGTGCTGGAGGATGGAAGGGTGGCCGGCATTGGTACACACGAGGAGCTGCTGGCCGGCTGCGAGGTATACCGGGAGACTTATCATTCACAGTTCCCCGAAAAATCCGGTTCGGAACAGGGAAAGGAGGCGCTGGCATGAAGATGCAAAGCGGACAGAAGGAAATCCTGAAACGGGTACTCCTGAGTATCCGGCCGCACCTGGCTCTGGTGCTGTTTTCTCTGGCAATGGCGGTGATTTCAGCCGTGCTGACGCTGTATCTGCCGATCCTGACGGGAAATATCGTGGACTGTATCATAGGACCGGGGGAAGTAGATTTTACGGCGATTTTCGCCCTGATGCGAAAGATGGCTGCAGCTATCCTTATTACGGCCGCGGCGCAGTGGCTGATGAATATTTTTAACAACCGGATCGTATACCGTGTTTCCAGTGAAGTGCGGGAACAGGCATTTCGCAAAATCGAGATCCTGCCGCTGGGATATCTGGATACCCATTCCTCCGGTGAGACAGTCAGCCGCGTGATCGCGGACGTCGATCAGTTTTCAGAGGGCCTTCTTATGGGCTTTACGCAGCTCTTTACCGGTGTTGTGACGATTCTGGGGACGCTTGTTTTTATGCTGTCCGTGAATGTGCGGATTACGCTGGTGGTGGTCGTGCTCACGCCGATCTCTCTGTTTGTGGCAAATTTTATCGCAAAGCGTACCTATGCCATGTTTCGGAAGCAGTCGGAGACGCGAGGGGAGCAGACCGCGCTGATCGATGAGATGATCGGGAACCAGAAGGTCGTGCAGGCCTACGGGCAGGAAGCGCACGTACAGGAGCAGTTTGACGAGGTGAACGAACGGTTGTCAAAATATTCTCTGCGCGCAATCTTTTTCTCGTCACTGACGAATCCGAGCACACGCTTTGTAAACAGCCTGGTCTATACGGGAGTTGGCCTGACCGGCGCGCTTTCTGTTGTGGGCGGGATGATGACGGTGGGGCAGCTTTCCGCGTTTTTATCGTATGCGAACCAGTATACAAAGCCGTTTAATGAGATTTCCGGAGTGGTGACTGAATTGCAGAATGCGCTGGCATGCGCGGGACGGGTGTTTGAACTGATCGACGCGAAGGCGGAGGAACCGGATGCGGAACCGGCGCTTACACTTCCGGCTGATCCGGGCAGAGTTTCTCTGGAGCACGTATATTTTTCCTATACAAAAGAGCGAAGGCTGATCGAGGATTTCAACCTGTCTGTGAAATCCGGGCAGCGCGTGGCGATTGTCGGACCGACAGGGTGCGGCAAGACGACCCTGATTAACCTGCTGATGCGTTTTTATGATGTGAACAGCGGCAAAATCGCCATTGAGGGAAGGGATATCCGGGGATTGAAACGCGGGGATCTGCGCAGCGCCTATGGAATGGTGCTGCAGGACACCTGGCTGCGTGCCGGAACGATCCGTGAAAATATTTCCATGGGGCATCCGGAGGCGACGGAGGAAGAAGTCATCCGTGCGGCGAAGGAAGCGCATGCGCACAGTTTTATCCGGCGGCTTCCGCAGGGCTATGACACGGTGATCGGAGAAAACGGCGGCAATCTTTCGCAGGGACAGAAGCAGCTTCTGTGCATCGCGCGGGTGATGCTTGCCCTGCCGCCGATGCTGATTCTGGACGAAGCGACGTCCTCCATCGATACGCGCACGGAGATCCGCATTCAGAAAGCGTTTCAGGCTATGATGCAGGGACGCACCAGCTTTATCGTTGCCCATCGTCTGTCCACCATACAAAATGCCGATGTGATTCTGGTGATGAAGGACGGCTGTATCATAGAACAGGGGACGCATCAGGAGCTGCTGGAAAGAGCGGGGTTTTACGCGGAGCTGTACAACAGCCAGTTCGTAATGCCGGAATAAAATGCTTTTTCAGAATATGTTAAGGTTTTTGAAGGCTTTTTTCCTTGAAATTTAGGGTAAAATCTATTACCATATAGGAGGAACAACTGACAAGGGAGCGGAGAAGAGGAGGAAAGGGAGGAAAAGCTATGGCGATTAGTATGCAGGCCGTGATCTGGCTTGCTCTGCTTGTGGGGCTGCTGGCGATAGAAGCTGTCACGCTTGGACTTACGACGATCTGGTTTGCCGGAGGTGCGCTGGTGGCGTTTGTCCTGGCGATTCTTCAGGTAGATCTGGCGCCGCAGATCGCAGCGTTTTGCGTGGTTTCTGTGCTGCTGCTGATTTTTACACGTCCGGCGGCGTCGCACTGGCTGAACCGCGGCCGGACCCGGACGAACGCGGAGAGCCTGATCGGTGAGATCGCTGTCGTCACAGAGACGATTGATAATCTGGCCGGGACCGGGCAGGTGCAGGTGCGCGGGCAATACTGGACGGCGCGGACTGCGGAGCATTCACTGAAGATTGAGAAAGAGAA
Organism: Lachnospiraceae bacterium; assembly: GCA_021199395.1. Lineage (GTDB taxonomy): Bacteria > Bacillota > Clostridia > Lachnospirales > Lachnospiraceae > Choladousia. The sequence continues at coordinate 7,829 of JAJQIE010000228.1, forward strand.
AAATGTAAAAATTGAAGGGATCAGCGGCGTAAAGCTGATCGTAAAGGAGGCGTGAGATAGGATGATGGCAGGAATAGGAGGTTCTGTTTTGATTGTTATTCTGGTTCTGCTGGTGTTGTGGGTGGTAGCTTCCTGTATCAGGATCGTACCGCAGGCACAGGCGTTTGTGATTGAGAGGCTTGGCGGGTATCAGGCGACCTGGGACGTCGGGATGCATTTTAAGGTTCCATTTGTAGACCGGGTGGCGAAGCGTGTGAATTTAAAGGAGCAGGTGGTAGATTTTGATCCGCAGCCGGTGATTACCAAGGACAATGTCACTATGCAGATTGACACGGTCGTATTTTTCCAGATTACGGATCCTAAGCTTTTCACCTATGGCGTAGAGAATCCGATCATGGCGATTGAGAATCTGACTGCGACGACTTTGCGTAATATTATCGGAGACATGGAGCTGGATCAGACGCTCACCTCCCGCGAGGTGATCAATACTTCCATGAGAGCGACACTTGACGTGGCGACCGATCCGTGGGGGATCAAGGTAAACCGCGTGGAGCTGAAGAATATTCTGCCGCCGTCACAGATCATTGACGCGATGGAGAAGCAGATGAAAGCGGAGCGCGAGCGCCGTGAAGCGATCCTGAAGGCGGAGGGTGAGAAAAAATCCTCTATCCTTGTGGCGGAAGGCCAAAAGCAGTCGGCGATCCTT
>JAJQIE010000211.1 GCA_021199395.1 Lachnospiraceae bacterium
CTGTTACTCATGAATTACACCTTCCTTCCTGTGGTTATGTGGGCTGAGTGTCGCGTTCAATTTTTTCATCAGCGGCGGCAATAAAAAACTTTGCCATGCTTAACCCGGCAGATTCGGCGGCAAGTTTGTATTTTTCCTTTTCGCCTTTTCTCACCCGAAATTTGATTTCTTCAAGGTTTTCGCGGATGTATTTTTGAGTTGCTTTGTTTTGTGCTTCAGTATAACGGCTTTTCTTTTCCTCTGGCATGGTTTCACCTACTTTCTGTTGGATTTCAGCGGGATTGAATGACCCTACAAAGAATTCTTCTCCACCTTACGATGATATTATAACATTTATCTATATAGGGAGCAATAGTAATATTCCACAAAGATCTCATGTATATAGGGCGCAATATTTGGTTATTCAGCACATTGGCTATAGGGCGCAATAGATGTATAATACAACCATCAAGAGAACAGAGCAGCCGGGAACCGAAAGAACCCACAAACTGAGAACCATATACCTGTGAACTAACGATGACGGCGGCAATAGTCAGGAAGATGATCTCAGGGTGCTCCAGAGATAAGGATGGAGGGCAAGAACATGAAGTACAATCTCAGCAGAATCATGACAAGGGCATGGAAGAACTACAGAAAAGCGGATGGAGAAATCACATTTGGTGAAGCACTCCACAGAGCATGGATTAGCGCGAAGGCCGAGACGGTCAACGCAGAGCGCATTGAAGCGGCGAAGATCGAAGCAGGAGTTGCAGAAGATGTGAACACCTGGGCGGCATGGAAACAGCTTGGCTATGAAGTCATCCACGGAAGCAAGGCACTCTTCCAGACAGTGTTGATCTGGGGCAGTAAGGGAGACGGAGCCACATATAAAGCAAGCTTCTTTGGTGAGTCTCAGGTGCAGGTGATTGCAACAGCATAAAGAAATGCCCTTGCCAGAGCGGCAACTCTGACAGGGGCGGGCAACCCGACAACAAGCATAAAAATTGAGGGGTATGCGGGAAGTATAACACGCCTGCTCCTTCTGACGCAAGGAAAAAGAAAGGGAGAACGTCATGAGCAAAAAGAAGCAGGAATTAATCAGGACGATAGAGGGCATTGAAAACGAGAGGTTTATTGGATTTATTTTGAACATTATCACATCATTTAAGAAAAGCTGGGGGATTTGAACTATGAGAGAACAGAAAGAAGAATTATGCGCAATTATCAACAGCATTAACAACCCGAAAATGGTCAACTATCTGTTGACGCTCATCCGGACGTTTATAGAGTTGAGGAAGTAGGAGGGCGTTATGAAAGAATACATTGAAGAAATTGAACGCCTGTTGTCACTGTGTGATGAGAACGACATGAAAATCATCCGGAGCGTTTACACAATTCTGCTGACCTATCTGGAGAAGCGGGGGAGGGCGTAATAGCAGAACCTTATTCCAGTGTGGTTATCATGGCTGCACTGGATATTTGTAATTTGATGGAGGGTAAACAGATGGCAGGAGCAAAGAGAACAGATAATAGAGGTCGGAACCTTCGTTCAGGTGAAGGACAGCGTGCAGAGGATGGCAGATATTTTTACCGATATTCCGATCTGGCAGGCAAGCGGCGAACGATCTACGCGCTGACTCTTCAGGAGTTGCGACAGAAGGAACAACAGATCACGCGCGATCTAGAAGATCGCATAGATAGCAATGCTGGGAGTATGACGCTGAACGAACTGTTTGACTTATTTATGACCACAAAGGCGGATATTAGGGAGACCACACGGAAGAATTATTATGTTGTGTGGAATAACGATATTAAAGAGACTGCGCTTGGAAATATGGCAATCAAACAGATCAGGCAGATTCACGTGTGCGCATTGTATGGCGATCTTTCGAAGCGCGGCCTTGCTGAGAGTACCATAAAACTTTGTCACACGTTGATTCTTTCTGCATTGGAGTTAGCGCTCTGCTCCGACTATATCAGGAAGAACCCGGCGCGAGATGCTCAAAAATGGATTACTGGAGAAAAGGCAGACCGAGAAGCCATTACGAGGGCACAGCAAACAGCATTACTCGAATTTATGCAGAATAGTATCTATGAGACCTATTATCCGATGATAGTATTTGATCTGTCTACGGGGATTCGCGTTGGAGAACTGGCAGGCCTGAGATGGAAAGATGTGGATTTGAAAAAAACATCGTACATATAAAGCAGTCATTGATCTATAAGAATATCGATGGAACCGGATGCAAGTTTCATGTGTGGCCTTTAAAGACGGATGCGGGACTGAGGAGCATTCCACTTTCAGCTAAAGCACGAAAAGCACTTTTAAAGCAGAAGGAATTAGACCTTATGCTTGGAGTCCAGAGACAGACAGTTGATGGCGTGGACGATTTCGTATTTGTAAATTCGAAGGGTAGACCTTACGCACCAAACGCGATCAATTCTATATTGAAAAATTTGGTGGGTGCGTATAATCGGAAGGAGTTGGAGCAGGCCGCACAGGAGCACAGGGAACCGGAAGAGCTTCCGAATATCAGCGCGCACATTCTGAGACACACTGCCTGCACCAGAATGGCAGAAGCAGGAATGGAGCCAAAGGTACTACAATACATCATGGGACACGCTACGATTGGAGTGACGTTAGATGTATATACGCACCTGGACTTCACTGAGATTCAGAAAAAGATGGAAGATATAGAGAAAAATATATTGATCGGATAGATCGGAGATACCGTCGGAGACACCTGCTCCAGACGGTATTTTTTCGCAAATGGTACAATTTTGGTACAGAGAGGGCATTTTTTGAAAAATCAAAATCTGAAAAAAGCCTTTATTTAAGCCATTCCTGAGACACTATTTTGCGTCTGTTAGCACTCACCAAAAATGAGTGCTAATTTTTTCTTGACATTTGGATAAAGTAGTATTAATATGAGGAAAGCTAAATGGAAAACAATTTTTAAGGAGTGATAATATGAGTAAGAAGACAGGAAGTCTTTCCATCAACAGTGAGAACATTTTCCCCATTATTAAAAAGTGGCTGTATTCTGACCATGATATTTTTGTCCGCGAGATGATTTCCAACGGCTGTGACGCGATCACGAAGCTGGAAAAGCTTGAGGTCATGGGCGAGTACACGTTCCCGGAGGACTACAAAAAGCGCATTCAGGTGATCGTGAATCCGGAAGAAAAGACATTGAAATTTATTGATTCCGGTCTGGGCATGACGGCGGACGAGGTCGAGGAGTATATTACACAGATCGCGTTCTCCGGCGCTACGGATTTCCTTGAAAAATACAAGGACAAGACGACGGACGATGAGATTATCGGGCATTTCGGTCTTGGATTTTATTCCGCGTTTATGGTAGCGGATGAGGTGCATATTGATACGCTTTCTTATAAAGAAGGCGCTGCTCCGGTTCACTGGGAGTGTGACGGTGGTACAGATTATTCCATGGAGGAGGGCAGCCGCACGGAGGTTGGTACGGAGATCACCCTGTTTTTGGCTGAGGATTGCCTGGAGTTTGCGAATGAGTACCGCATGCGCGAGGTGATTGAGAAGTATTGCTCCTTCATGCCGGTAGAGATTTTCCTTTCAAAAGCAAACGCAGAGCAGGAATATGAGACAATCGACGAGGGTGAGCTCCGCGAGGATGATGTAATCGTTGAGCGGATTCACGAGGACGCGAAGACGGAAGAAAAAGAGAATGAGAATGGCGAAAAGGAGACGGTAGAGGTTTCACCGGCGCGTGACCGCGTGAAAATCAACAAGCGCCCGGTTTCTTTAAGCGATACGAAGCCGCTCTGGACAAAGCATCCGAATGACTGCACGGCGGATGAATACAAAGAGTTTTATCGCAAAGTATTCCAGGATTACAAGGAGCCGCTGTTCTGGATCCACCTGAATATGGATTACCCGTTTAACTTAAAGGGCATCCTTTATTTCCCTAAGATCAATACCGAATATGACTCCATCGAGGGTACGATCAAGCTTTACAACAATCAGGTATTTATCGCGGATAATATTAAGGAAGTGATTCCGGAATTCCTGATGCTTCTGAAGGGCGTTATCGACTGCCCGGATCTGCCGCTGAATGTTTCCAGAAGCGCGCTTCAGAACGATGGCTTTGTAAAGAAAATATCAGATTATATTACAAAAAAGGTAGCGGACAAGCTGATCGGGATGTACAAGACTGACCTGGAGAGCTACGAAAAATACTGGGATGACATCAGCCCATTCATCAAATATGGCTGCATCAAGGACAGCAAATTCAGTGAGAAAATAAATGAGTATATTCTTTATAAGGATATCGAGGGGAAGTATCTGACCATCAGCGATCTGGTAAAAGAGAAAGAGGAAGCGACTGAGAAAGCGGAAGAAGCTGTGGAAGAAGTCGTTGACAGCACCACAGGGGAGACGATCCGTGCTGCGGAAGGCGAGACAGCGGAAGAGGAGAGCGCGGACGAGACGGTAGAGACTGTGGAGGAGGCCGACAAGGCAGAAGCTGCTGATACTGACGCGGGCGAAGCTGCGGACAATGATGCGGCGGAAACTGCAGAAGACGCTGACACTGAGGATTCAGAAGAAGAAAAAGAGCCGGAAAAGAAAACGATTTACTATGTGACAGATGAAGTTCAGCAGAGCCAGTATATCAATCTGTTCCGCGAATCCGGCATGAATGCGGTCATTCTGAAGCACAATATTGATACTCCGTTTATTTCTCATATGGAGCAGATCAACGACAAAATCAAATTCCAGCGTATTGATGCCGACGTCACTGATACCGCAAAGGAAGAGAGCAGCGAGGAAGAATTAAAGGAGACGACCGACACCCTGACAGAAGTATTCCGCAAGGCGCTTGGCAAGGAAAAGCTTACCGTCAAGGTAGAAAAACTGAAAAACGCGAATATTTCTTCCATGGTTACGCTCTCCGAGGACAACCGCCGTATGCAGGAAATGATGAAGATGTACGGTATGTACGGCATGGATTCCTCGATGTTTAATGATGATGTGACTCTGGTACTGAACGCGAACAATAAGCTGGTACAGTATATCCTTGCAAATAAGGATTCCGACAGGGTGCCGATGCTCTGTGAGCAGCTCTATGACCTGGCAATGATTGCCCACAAGCCGCTGCAGCCGGATGAAATGACGAAATTCATTGCGAGAAGCAATGAGATTCTGCTGATGCTGGCGCAGTAAACAGGAGTCCGGGACTGCGGATCAGAACCGTGGAAAAATACAAAATTCTGAAATTAGCATAAAAGCAGCATCAGATCAGCATACCCTGCGGATCTGGCGCTGTTTTTTGTTTCATCTGACCTCATGTGTATGAAAAGCTGAGAAGCTCCGTTTTTGGCGATTTTATCGTAAAAAACTTAGAGAAAATTTAAGAAAAGTACAGGGAAACAATCATTTGTTTCAGACCTTATTGTGCTATAATCCCAGTAATTTAAATGCTGAATGACAGTTGTATTTCGGGAGAAGAAAGGAAGGAATAAAATGTTGAAAAGAAAGCGGAAGATGTTATTGAGCCTGATGCTTGCCTGTATGATGGCTTGTGTGCCGGCGGCACAGGTGGCGGCAGCTTCTTATGCCGTATCTGAGGTTACGGAATCGACTATACTGTTTCCCGGAGACAGTATCAAAGGAATCGAGTCAGGGACGGTTCTTACAGCAGATGGCGGCGAGTCAGCCGTGGTGGATGGCGATTCCTGGGAAAACACATCAGATGCGAAGGCCTACTCGGTGTCTTACGTGCCGGCTACAGAGGGCGGTACGGAAGCTTCCGGGGAGGAGATCTCTGCTTCTCCGGCTGCGATCGTGTTGACAACTGCCGGGTATGTCCTTACAGTGGTGGATGGCACATCTGTGTCAGGGGATGGAAGTACGACAGAAAACCACTATTCATTTACAGATGAAGAAAAGGAAGAACTGAAGGAAAAGGGTATCACTGAAGATATCGTTTACTATCCGGTGGGCGGGACGGTAGAGATTACGGCCGCGGAACCGGACGATGGATATGAGTTTGCGGGGTGGACCGCAGATACGGACGGAGTCACATTCGCTGATTCGACCCAGATGACTACGACAATTACCATGCCGGAGCGGCAGGCTACGGTAACGGCGAATTATCAGGAAATTGTGGAAACGGAGGCCCCTGAGACTCCGGCGGCGGAGACCGATGCTGCGGAAGTCACAGAAGCGCCGGAAGCTACAGAAGCGCCAGCAGCGGAAACGGAGCCGGAGGTTACAGTGATGCTTGGAGCGTCCGCGGCAGAAGCTATATCTGACACCACGGAGGCTACAGAGGCGTCTGCAGCGGAAGCAGTATCTGACACTACGGCGGATGTGTCCACAGGGGAGACTACTGCTGATTCAGAAGCATCCGCATCTGACAATGGGGAAGCATCCGCCACGGATGTATCAGATGATATTATGGTGGTTGCGGAGGACGCGAATACTGCTTCCGAGACAATACAGGAAACCACTTATACTTTATCCGTAAATTACGACGCAGGCGCTGAGACTTATATAAAGACTTATTCGGAGGCTTATGCGGCGGGGGCTTCGGTTACTCTTACGGCGGAGGATCTGACCTCTGACGGCTATACTTTTTCAAGCTGGTATGTTTCGACGCTTAATGTCGTGCTGGAAGATCTGACGGCACAGACGGTTACTTTTACGATGCCTGAAGCGGATGTGGTGATTCTGGCTACGTATACCGCCACAGCTCAGGCAGTGGAAACAGAGACCGAGACAGAAACCGAGACAGAGACGACGATCCAGACGGAGGCGGCTCAATATACGGTTACTGTGGATGGAACGGCTATTGGCAGCTATGCGGAAGGCGAGACTGTCACCGTGACACAGGCGGCTGCTTCTACAGGTCAGGTCTTCTCCGGATGGGTAAATAATAATGATTCTTCGATTGATCTTAATAATACCGGGAACGGGATCTGGATCTTTGTCATGCCGGCCGGAGAGGTTTCTCTGACTTCGGTTTTCACGGCTGCCACTTATACGGTGACAGTAGTAAACGGAACGACTGGTTCAGGTGTGACGGAGGCGGAGTTTACGTATGGCAGTACGGTGAGCATTGTTGCGGATACGGCAGAGGATGGGATGGAATTTGAGTCGTGGTCTGATACCGGGACGACAGATATTACCTTTGACAATGAGAACTCTGCTACGACGTCCTTTACCATGCCGGCCGGCGATGTGGAGGTTACGGCAGTCTATGTGAATCTGCCGAATACTTACACGGTTAAAGTATCAAATGGGCTGATTGACGGTACTTACACGGAGCATACTTACGAGGAAGGCACTCAGATTACTGTGACGGCTAACGCGAGCGCCGGCGGACAGGAATTTTCAGGCTGGACGGTGAATGATGGAGAATATGATCTTGAGGGAGATGAGACTTCCTCCAGTGTTACGGTAACGGTTACAGAGGATCTGGAGTTTGTGGCAAACTATGAGGGCGTAAAATATACTGTTACTGTATCGAATGGTTCTGCTGATTATACAGAATGTGCCGCTGACACGACGGTGACGATTACCGCTGATGAAGCGGAGACAGGGTATGAATTTGATCATTGGAGTGTAGATACGCAGAATGTATCGCTTGCGGATTCGAGCAGCCAGACGACGACGTTTACCATGCCATCCGCAGATGTTACCGTGACCGCGGTTTATGTACAGGTGCAATATACGGTTACGGTCGAAAATGGCAGTGCGGATGTGTATTCCTGCTATTATGGCGATACGGTTACGATTACTTCCAACTATCCGGCGAGCGGAAAGGTATTCAGTGCATGGTCGGCGACGAGCGGGAATGTGACATTTGCAAATGCTTCGAAATCAACGACCTCATTTACGATGCCTGCGAGCGATGTGACGGTTGCTGCTACTTATACGGATGCTCCATCGGCGGCGGAAAATTATATCAGCGGAATTACAGCGGGCGAGTCATATGCGGTGAACGAAAAGCTTACCTTCACACCGGTCGGGGCAGGTATGTCAAATACTGATCCGAATCCGGGAGACGTGCGCTACGTGCCTACCGGGTATCAGATCGGCAACGTTTCAAATACCTGGTCCTCCTCTCCATATGAGACGACCATGTCGATTAAAAAGACAGGAGAATATACGCTGACGGTATCGTTTGCGAGACAGGTATGGGACGGCAGCTCCTGGGTGGCGGACGGCACGACAGACACGAAGTCGGTTACATTCAGTATTGTGAATTCGACGGAATCTGTTGATACGGGAGATACTACGCCGCTTGTGGCGGTAGCTGTCATTGCGGCAGTGGCATGCCTGTTATTTATCATTCTTCTGGTTATGTTCATCCGCAGGAGAAGGAATAAATAAGGAAAAGAAATAAATAAAAGAAATAAATAAACAGAAAATAGATAAATAAACCTGAATTATTCATGACAGCTTAGCATCATCCGGATTAGACTAAAAATAT
>JAJQIE010000079.1:0-2730 GCA_021199395.1 Lachnospiraceae bacterium
GTGCAGTATAACATATACGCTTACATAGCTTCAACGGATAAAAGACGCCACATCAGGCGCTGATCGCATGATGGAAGCGGCGAAAGAATTCTAATTTATGGATTGCTTGGCTACCATAAATCGGAGAAGCTGAATGCAATCAAGGGCATGGCCGCAAAGCGGTGCAATGCACTCTTGACGACATTCGGAAGCTCCGATAGAATCCGGACAACAATCCAAATATTTTAGCCATTATCGTTATAAAAATGCTTGACCAGAACAATGCTGTAAACAGAAGTTGATTCCAATACAGCGACTATAGTATTGAGGCCAGGATGTTTTTCCATACAGCGCACAACAGTTTCGGCGAGTTCATTAGCGCCGGGCTGGTTGTTTCTGAATGAGGAAGATATGTACCTGTTCTGTTCAAAGTTCATTGCGCAGATCACGTTGGATTTTGAGCTTACATCAATACCGACAAACAAAGTGGACATATAGTTGATCTTGGCCATGTTATCGCGCCCTTTTCCGATCTGGATTTGTGAAGCCTGGAGTTAAAGGCTTATCCTGTGTAACATGGGATGACCGCAACCTCGCGTAATCGGCATTCATCCAGTCGGCATTTTTGCTGGTGCTAACAGATGAGGATGCATCTTTTGTGTAAGCGGAATGTGTCCCATGTACCAGGCTGCATGCTCAAAGAGCAGTCACAAATACATCGACTGAGGAGAAAAAGCAGTACCTTCGGGAATCAGACTCTGCTGATATCATACCACAAGATGAACCATATGATAATGTAACCATCAACGGTATAGATGGGAATTAGGGGGAGGGGAGAACCCTTTTAGATGCCCTTGCATCCATACATAATATGAGAAATAAGTAGAAATGAGTTTTTTGGCTACGCTCCGTAGATCTAAAATTATTATACGAGGGAGAAATGTCATGAAACGGCGGTATACATTTAAGGTATATCCGAAGGGAAAGGTCAAGAATGCTACCGGATAATTCATATATTAGGTAAAGAGACATTGGATAGATTATGCGAAGTTATCCTCGATGCACTTGGCTTTGTGGATGAGCATCTGCATGAATAACAGGATGTATGAGGATAATTATCAATCGGATCCGGATACGGAATATCAGAAATCAACAAAAGAAAAGATAGACCGGCTCCAGATTGTAAAAGGGCAGAAATTTTCTCTGCACTATGATTTTGGCGATGATTGGATGTTTGCAATAAGTGTACAGGGAATTGACGAAACAGACAAAAATATCATGCCGTACATAACTCAAGAGAAAGGATTTCTCACACAATATCCTGATTGTGAAGAATTTGAGTGAGAAAAAAACGGAAGGTTAAGGGGAATGCGATACCGTTTGCCTCTATAGCCTCAATCCGGTTGCTGCTGTTCTCAATTGCTATATGGATACTGTATATCTGATAGTAGGGCGAATATATTGAATATGTAGAGGTTGGATTTATGTATGGTAAAAAAGAAGCAAGGATGACGAAAGGTCTTGCAATATTGTGCATGTTGACGTTACATCTTTTTTGCAGAAAAGGAGCGGATGTATATGGTACGCCATTAATCTGGTTGAATGATACGACGCCGTTGGTTTATTATTTTGGCTTTTTTGCGGAGATATGTGTTCCACTATACACATTGTGTACCGGATATGCTCAGCAGCTTTTGTACAAGGCGGGGGGGCAGCAGTGGAAAGGAAATCTAAGGCGGATATGGAGATTAATGCTCAATTATTGGGTTATTCTGGTTCTTTTTAGCATGCTTGGTTTATTATTTCCATCCGATGGTTCAATGCCCGGTACGTTAGCGAAATTTTTGAAAAGTATTGTTTTGCTGTATAGCTATAATGGTGCCTGGTGGTATTTGGATACCTATATTATAATGATGTTGATTCCGCCTATAGTGCTATTATTACCTGTCCGTAAATGCAGCGCCGGGATTGGACTGATATGCTGCCTGATAATTCAATTTGCATATTATATATCAGCGAAATTCGGCTTCTGGCCGGAAGCACCGTTTTCACAGGCTGCGTTGGCATTTATTTGGAATCAGTTAGATAATTTGGTTCGTGTTTTGCCATATTTTTGGGCTGGAGCATTCTTATGCAAGGGAGATATTATAGAGAAAGCAGGTGTTCTTTTAGACAGGCATGCGCCAAATCACAAAAAATTGACTTTATTATCAGCTTTTGCAGGTCTTTTTATTGGAATCTGTGCGTTACATCAGGCAATCCTCATGCCGGCAGTTGCAGTGATGGTTTTCCTCTTGTTTAATCTATGGAAGAAAGGGGTCTTTGCAGAAAAGATTTTTATGTTCCTTGGAAAACACTCGACAAATATATGGCTGACTCATATGTTTTTTTACCTGCGCCTTTTTCCCGGAACAGTACAAAAAGCGAAATATCCGCTATTTATGCTTTTACTGTTGATAGGAATGAGTATAGGGGCTTCGTTTTGTATAAATGCTGTCCTGTTATTCTTAAAAGCTTGCTTCAGAAATATTCGATTGCGATATTATTCCTCTGATGGAAGCTTGTCTGGATGATATGTTATGCTGAGCTGCAAATAATTGCCAGAATCGGTAACAGCATTATTTACCAGAGATGGTTGATGTTTTCTTGCGGATGTGAAATTTATCTTGCTTTGGTCTTTGCCTTCGCCTATAATGAAATCACACCAAAGATAAACTATAAAAGACATATAGAAAAAATCTATGATAGTTT
>JAJQIE010000079.1:2830-8430 GCA_021199395.1 Lachnospiraceae bacterium
TACGGTATCTGAAGCTGGAAAAAGGAGGTCGCGAGACTATGAGTGAAATATCAAAATGGTTATTTGATAAAGGAATAGAACAGGGAATTGAGCAGGGAATTGAGCAGGGAATTGAACGGGGAATTGAACAGGGTGAGACGAATAAGGCCAGGGAAGTTGCGGTGAAAATGTACAGGAAAGGATCAAGTCCAGTTGACATCGCTGAAGTTCTGGATGTGAGCATAGAGCAGGTGGAGGAATGGGTCGGCCTGGTTACGGCCTGAGTCTTTCGGGAGATGAACCTGCCGCGGCTGCGGGTTGTGCGGCTGGAGGATGTTGCGGATGTTTCATAAAAGGGCATTTCTTATATTGATTATGCTGACTATGCTGGGTTTTTACTGCATAGGGGCTAGTCTTTATCTGTCGGAGTACGGTCTTACGACGAGCTTCTATCAGATTTCTTCTGATAAGATAAGCGGTTCGATTCGTATTGTTTTATTGTCGGATCTTCATGACAGTGAATTCGGGGAGGACAATGAGCAGCTGGTAGAGGAGGTAAAGGCACAGTCTCCGGATCTGATTTTGATTGCGGGAGATCTTGTGGATTCAGAAAAGGAAAGTACGGATGTGGAGACGGGGCTGATCTCAGATTTAAGTGAGATCTGCCCCGTATATGTTTCTTATGGTAATCAGGAGTATGAGCACGAAAGTCTCTATGGATCGGATCTGACCGCGCTGTATGAAGCTGCGGGAGCGGTTGTTCTTGAGAAGGAATATGTGGATCTTGAGATCAGGGGACAGAGGCTGCGGCTGGGCGGTATTTATGGATATTGCCTGCCGGAGATGTATCTTGCTTCGGGCGAAGCCGATCCGGGGGAATGTATGTTTTTATCGGAGTTTCAGGATACGGAAGCCTATACGATCCTGATGTGCCATATGCCGGTTTGCTGGATATTGAATGATGGACTGGATGAGTGGTCGGTTGACTGTGTGATGAGCGGGCATGTCCACGGCGGGCAGATGATCCTGCCGTTTGTAGGCGGGCTGTATGGGCCTGATTTTGGCTGGTTTCCGGGCCGCCTGGAGGGATTATTTTATTCTTCTGATGAGGAGAAGGTTCTGGTTTTGACGCGTGGGCTTGGATCTACGGAGTCGGTACCGAGATTTAATAATGTACCGGAGATCGTTGTAACGGACATAGGAGCTGTCGGGCAATAATTTATGCAGACCTTGAGGCAAACTGCCTGGTCAGGATGTGGCATATAATTGTTTCCAGCATCTGGCGGCCGATTCCGGCAAAATGCGCTTGCATTTGGCGGATATCTGGTGTATATTGTTAAAGTCGAAATCATGTTGATTCTAAGTTGAAACAAAGCCGAATCGTAACTGTGAAGGTACGGAACAGTTATATCGAATCATCATTATGAGCTTTGTCTGGGAGAAAATAGCAAAATGGGACGTTTGAGTACGCCGGTAAAGATTATATTGGCTGTGTTATCCGCAGCGGGTGTTGTCGGTGCGTTTCTTTTCCTGCGAAATGAAACTGTTTTGGAGCAGAACCGCCAGAGTATTGTCTCGCAGCTTTCTGAAGAGCTGCTTCCGATTAATGAAGAACGGAACGACTGGGAGGCACAGGAGGAGGAGTGGCTGGAAAATCTGGAGGCCGCGCAGAAAGGGAAGCCCTGTGTTGTCCTGTGCTTTGCTTATGAGGGAGCGACCCTGTATAATCTTGTCTACACCAGTATGCTCGAATATGGCTTTACCGGGGTCTTTGCCCTGAAAAACGGTGTGATTCCAGGAGAAGATGACGAGGATTATATTGACAGCGACGATATGGAAGAAATGCTGGACTATGGCTGGGAGTATGCTTTGTATTTTGCGGATGAGACGGTTTATGGGGATGAGGATGCCGATGATTCTGAGGCTTCCGTGACGGAGACTGTTACCTATACGGGGCAGGAATGGCTTAACTGGATTGACAGCTTTCAGGACACTCTGATCGGATATGGGATGACAGCTTCGGAGCTGCTGCTCTGCACGCAGGAGCAGTATGACAGCGTAGCGGACAGCTCGATTACCAGCAGAGGCTTCACGACGGTGGTTGTAGCGGATGAGGAATCCTTTCCTGGGGTTTCTGAGATCGGCGACGATTACTGGAAGATAGACAGCGGCGTGTATACACAGGAGAAAGAGCTGGAGGACGAGCTTGGCACGGCGATCAATAATGGCGAGTCTGTGGTAATTTTTATCAATGAGGTGGTCCGGATCGCGCAGGATACGGGGTATTCTCTGAGATCGTCAAAGCTTTCGTCGCTGTTAAGTTATTTAAAGGAGCAGGAGGAGCAGGAGAATCTGCAGGTCTGCACACTCTCTGAGCTTTACAAGTATGAAGCAGAGCGGGAGGAGACCTATGACAGTATGCTGAAGGAATATGCCGCGTTCCGGGAGGAAATGAATGAGGCTCTGGATGAGCTGGATGCCGAGGAGGAGGCGCTTGTGGAAAAAGCGCATGAGATGACTTTGCAGGAATGAGGGGGAGACTGGCCGGATGGAACGGGGGATCGTCGATATACACTGTCATATTCTGCCTGGAGTAGATGATGGGGCAAACGGTATGAATGAGGCGTATAAGCTTCTTCGACTGGAACATCAGCAGGGAGTTCGGGATATTATCCTGACGCCGCATTTCCGTTCTGGTATGTTTGAGACGGACAGGGACAGGATCAGGGAGAGGTTTCGCGAGCTGGCGGGCAACCTGAAAAATGTCGGGATTGACGTCCGCCTCTATCTTGGATGTGAGCTTCACCAATGCGAGGATATGATCGAACGGCTGGAGAGCGATCCTGCGTACACGCTGGCGGAGTCGGATTATGTTCTGACCGAGTTCTCGGAAAAGGATTCCGCAGAGCAGATTGAGCGCTGTATTACAGAACTTTTGCATCACGGCTATATCCCTGTGATCGCGCATGTGGAGCGCTATCCCGCCATGTGTGATATAAAACAGATCCGACATATTGTGGAGGTAGGCGCTTACATACAGGTGAATGCGGGAAGCCTGCTTGGCCGGGAGGGATGGCACAGTCGTCGCTTTACCGGAAAACTGCTTTCAAAAGGGTATATCCATTTTATCGGAAGCGACGCTCACGATTTGAGACGGCGCACCCCCTGTATGGATGAATGTGAGGCCTTTCTTGTGAAAAAGACGGGAAAAGCAAATGCGGAGAAGCTTCTTATGGAGAATCCGTATAAAATTCTTACAAACGAAAAGCTATGAGGAGTGAAAGGAATGGAACAGTTACAGATAGATGAATCAAACAGCCAATTTGACCTGAGGCTGATTCTCTGGTTCCTGCTCAGATATATCTGGGTCGTTGTATTTGCCGCTGTCCTTGGCGGGATCTGCGGTCTTATTTTTACAAAGGTGATGACAGAACCGATGTACACTTCAGCTACGAAGCTGTACATACTGGAGAGCTCTGACAGTGATTCCAGTGTCACCAGCTCGCAGCTGTCGATGGGCTCTGCGCTGGCTTCTGATTACGCGGAGCTGATTACGGATCGGGAGGTGGCGGAGAGCGTAATCTCGGAGCTGGGGCTTTCCTATAGTGCGGAGAAGCTCATATCTGAGATTTCTGTCGAAATTTCTTCGGACAGCGGACGTTTTATCACAATCAGTGTTACGGATACGGATCCCTATCTGGCCTGCAAGATCGCGATGACGGTTCGGGATGTGGCGGCCGAACACATTTCGGATGTTATGAATTCCGCGGCGGTCAATGTGGTTGAGGAGGCGACGATTCCTACGGGGCAGGCTGTGTACCAGTATCAGAGAAATTCCCTGATAGGAGCAGGGGCCGGAGCAGTGATTCCGATTGCCATTTTACTGTTGATTTATTTCCTGAATGATACGGTTAATACTGCGGATGATGCGGAGCGCTATCTGAAGCTGACGGTGCTTGGGACGATTCCTATTCAGCAGGAGGCAGACGATGACGGAGCATGGGGGTATTAAGGCCGGAATGAATACGGACGCTATGCGGCTGTATTACAGATAAGACAGATGTAAAATGGATACAGGAGAGTGTACAATAAGATGCCGAAAGTAAAGCTGAATGTAGAGGAACTTGATTATGCGAGCGATGAGGCATACAAATCGCTTCGAACGAATCTGCGATTCTGCGGAGAAGAAAAAAAAGCTATTGTTCTGACAAGCTGTACGCCAAATGAAGGGAAAAGCACAGTGGCTCTGTATCTGGCGATGTCGCTGGTGCAGTCCGGGAAAAAAGTCCTGCTTCTGGACACAGATATGAGGAAGTCTGTTCTGATTGGAAATTTTACCGTAACGGAGGAGCTGATGGGGCTGAGCCACTTTCTCTCCGGACAGACGCATCTGCTGGATGTGATCTGCAATACGGATGTTGAAAATCTGGATATTATTTTTTCAGGGCCTTTTCCTCCGAACCCTGCAGAGCTGCTTGAAAAACCGGCATTTTCTGCCTTGCTGGAATACGGCAGGGAAAATTATGATTATATTCTGATTGACAGTCCTCCTCTGGGAAGCGTTATTGACGGCGCGATTATTGCACAGAAATGTGACGCGGCGGTTATTGTCCTGGAAGTGGAGACGATCAGTTATCGCTTTGTACTTGAGGTAAAGGATCAGCTGGAAAAGAGCGGCTGCCCGGTGCTTGGAGTTATACTGAACAAGGTAGATCTGAGAGACAGAAAGTATTATAGCTATTATTACAGTAAAAAATATGGCCGGCACTATGGAGAGTATTATGGATATGGGAATTATAAGGAAGAAAAGCCCAGAAAAAGGACGCGGAAACGGCGGCGGAATATCAAATGGGTGAAAGGATAGTCGGCAAATGAGAAAATATGTAGTGGGGCTACTGGTGTTTGCTTGCATTTTGGCCGGCGGGCTGTACTATTGGATGGGATTGCAGGAAGATACGGATGCGCCGGTGATTTCCTTTCCGGAGGGCTCTGTTTTATATGAGGAGAATGAGGATACCTCGGTGCTCCTGGAGGGCGTTACCGCTATTGATGAGGTGGATGGAGATGTGAGTGATACTCTGGTTGTAGAGTCGATTATTCCTTCGAGCGATGAGACCTCCGCGACAGTCATTTATTATGCGAGAGATACGAAAAACAATGTGGGCAGAGCTTCGCGGGAGGTAGAATACAGGCCGGAGGAGGGCATTCTCTGGATTCTGGAGACGGAGGAGGAGACAGAGCCGGAGACGAAGAAAATCGAGGAGACAGAGGAGGAGTATTCGGGGCTTTCAACCGTATATCCGAGGATTACCCTGACGACCCATACAGTCACGATACAGAATGGAGAATCCTATAACCTGTTGTCTTATGTCGCAAGTGTCTCGGACGATGTGGATGAGGAAAGCTATCTGTACACTCAGATTCACATTGAAGGAATGTATGAGATATCCGGACCAGGAGTATATGAGCTGTATTATACCGTGGCGGACAGGGAAGGAAATTTTTCGGATCCCGCAAAGCTGACGCTGACGATTGAATAGCCTTTTATAAGTAGTGGTGAAGTGATAGTTACTGTTCACACCCATGCCACGCACTTGCTGCGTGGCATGGGCGAAGACATA
>JAJQIE010000256.1 GCA_021199395.1 Lachnospiraceae bacterium
GGACAGCCGCAGGAGCAATCAGGGCTTTGCACAGTACAGGCCGGATATTGTTTACCATGCGGCTGCCCATAAGCATGTGCCCCTGATGGAATACAGCCCAAACGAGGCCATCAAAAATAATGTGATCGGCACATACAAGACGGCCTACGCCGCGCTAAAGTACGGGACAAAGCGGTTTGTGCTGATCAGTACCGATAAAGCCGTGAATCCGACCAATATCATGGGCGCGAGCAAGCGGCTCTGTGAAATGATCATTCAGAGCATGGACGCTGTCGGCAAGAGCGGCAGGCTGGATATGCTGCCCTTTATTCATTCCCATAAGGACAGCACTCCGGACGATCCCGGTTATCAGGATCCGATGGATCATATCGCTGCAGACTGGACGAAACGTGATATTTCAAAGCCGAAACGTGATCCTTCAGAGGCGAAGCGCGATACCTCAAAGCCTAAGCGTGATTCCTCAAAGGCGAAGCCGGAGCGCTCCGTTAAAGGAGGACAGACTGGAACGCAATTCGTGGCGGTTCGCTTTGGCAATGTGCTCGGAAGCAATGGTTCTGTGATTCCCCGTTTTCGGGAACAGATCGAAGCGGGCGGCCCGGTCACAGTGACACATCCGGACATCATTCGCTATTTTATGACGATTCCGGAGGCCGTCAGCCTTGTGCTGCAGGCCGGGACCTATGCCCAGGGCGGAGAGATTTTTGTGCTGGATATGGGTGAGCCGGTCAAGATCGATACACTGGCGAGGAACCTGATCCAGCTCTCCGGTTATCGTCCGGGCGAGGATATAGAGATCGTCTATACCGGACTGCGTCCGGGTGAGAAGCTTTTTGAAGAAAAGCTCATGGCAGAGGAAGGGATTCAAAAAACCGAAAACAAGCTGATTTATATAGGGAAACCGATTCCATTTGATGTAGAGACAATCCTTAAACAATTAGAAGAGCTGGCAGCAGCCAGCTATGAAAACAGCCCTGATATCGTCAAAATGGTAGAAAAAATTGTACCGACCTTCCATCCCATGGATGAAAAACTGATGGGAACAGGCAGCCCATCAGAACCATGCGGATACGCGCAGGCTGCGGCCACAGAAGAGGTACCGGATGATCCGCAGGCTGTGGCTGCGGAAGAAGTATCGGTTGTTTCGCAGGCTGTGGCTGCGGAAGAAGTATCGATTGTTTCGCAGACTGTGGCCGCGGAAGACATACAGGGGGAACTCTGATGTGGTACGTCGTCCAGGTTCGCGCAGGCGCGGAAGAAAAGATTTGCGCGCAGTGCGCAAAAAAGATATCAGAGACTTTGCTCCGCCAGAGCTTCCTGGCCTATTATGAAGAGAGAAAAAAACGCGGCGGGAAATGGGAGACACAGAAAAAGGTACTGTTCCCAGGCTACGTTTTTCTCGACACAGACGAGATAGAAAAAGTATTTTTTGAACTCAAAAAAGTCATCGGCCTCACAAAAATCCTCGGCATAGGGGAAGACATCGTACCGCTGACAGAGGAGGAAGTCAGATTCCTCACGCAGCTTGGCGGGGAAAACCATGTGGTAGAAATGTCAGAAGGCATCATAGAGGGCGCAAGGGTAAAGGTACAGTCCGGCCCGCTCATGGGAAAAGAAGCCCTCATAAAAAAAATCGACCGGCACAAGAGAAAAGCATATCTCGAACTGGAGCTGTTTGGACATATGCAGAGAGTAGAGGTAGGACTCGAAATCACGATGAAGGTATTGTCCCCGGATGTAAAATAAATGCATTTTTCCATCAATAAACAAAGGCATCATTTCCAGATACACTTGACACTGCAAAGGAAAAGCGTGTATAGTAAAGAAGAATCTGAAATCCTGAAATCGTCGCACCGCCGCGTTTGAGGATGACAGAGGACACAGCGAAAGAGAGCAATCCGCGTGAAAAACACGGAATGGTGAAGCTTACCCTTTACATGGCTATGGAATGGAGGCGGGCAGGGGTGAAAAATAAAAAAATGCCAATTGGCATTGACGATTTCAAGGAGATTATCACACAGGATTTTTATTATGTGGATAAGACAGGTATGATAAAAGAGCTTCTGGATAATTGGGGGAAGGTAAACCTGTTCACCCGGCCGCGTCGGTTTGGTAAGAGTATAAATATGAGTATGCTTCAGAGATTTTTTGAAGCTGGGACGGATGAAAGCCTGTTTGATGGCCTGACGATATCGAAAGATACAAAGCTGTGTGAAGAATATCTGGGGAAATTTCCGGTAATCGCCATATCGCTGAAGCAGGTGAGCGGCAAGACATTTGAGAGAGCGGAAGCAAATATCTGGGACATAATTAAAACGGAAGCCGGACGCTTTTCTTTTTTGCTTAATAGTGACAGGATTGATGAGGAAGATAAAAATGAGCTTAGGAATATCAGAGGAGGCAAAGGCATAATTGACAGCAGTCTTTATCATTTGTCCCGTCTTCTGCAAAAGCATTTTGGGAAAAAGACCATTATTCTGATAGATGAATACGATGCGCCGCTTCAGAAAGCATATGAAAATGGTTATTATGACGATATGGTGAGGCTGATTCGTCAGATATTCGGGTATGCGCTTAAATCAAACGAGTCATTATTCTTCAGTGTCCTGACAGGCTGCATGCGAGTATCCAAAGAGAGTATTTTTTCGGATTTAAACAATCCAACGATGTATACGCTGGTGGACGAAATGTGTGACGAGTGGTTTGGCTTCACAGATCAGGAGGTCAAAAAGCTGCTCGCGGATTTACGTCTTGAGGAATATTATGGACTGACAAAAGACTGGTACGATGGCTACCGGATTGGAAGTACCGATATCTACTGCCCATGGGATGTAATTAATTGGTGTCGGCAGCTTCTGCTTTCTTCGGACAGAGAGCCGAGAAATTATTGGGTGAATGTCAGCGAAAACAATATTGTCTACCGATTTGTGGAAATGGCAGATGACGCCACAAGACATGATCTGGAGGTACTCTCAGGGGGCGCTACTGTAGACAAAGAGCTTTCATTCGAGCTGACCTACAAGGATATCTATAGCAGCATCGACAATCTCTGGAGCGTGCTGTTTACCACTGGTTACCTGACAGTGCGCGGCAGAAATGCGGACGGGACCTATCGTCTGGCGATTCCCAACCGGGAAATTCTCCGTGTTTTTGGTGAGCAGGTGAAACGCTGGCTTCTGACGCAGATCGAGGGTGGCCTGCAAGAGCTTTACAGGGCGTTCGATGTCGGAAAAGCGGAAGAAATAGAGAAATATATTAATATCTGTCTGAAAGAGTCTATCAGCTTTATGGATGGTGGAAATACAGAGGAGCAGAAAGAAGCCAGCTACCATACGCTGCTCGTCGGCATGGCAAAAGGCCGCCGCAACTGGATCGTAAAGTCAAACCGGGAAGCGGGAAAAGGACGGGCAGATATCATCCTGATAGATCGCCAGAAAAATGAGGGAATCATCATAGAGGTTAAACATACAGATGATGTGAAAAGCCTGAATGCCAAAGCAGAGGAAGCGTGTCACCAGATCCGGGAAAGGAACTACAGAGAGTATTTTCCTGACTTTCGGATTGACAGGGTGAAAGAGTATGGAATCGCGTTTTGCGGCAAGGAATGCAGGGTTCTGGCGAATTTGGCGTAAGCAGCAGTGGAAAGGGGGCATTGTCAGATGGGAATTTATCTTAATCCTGGATGTAAGGGCTTTCAGACAATCCGAAATGGCGTTTATGTAGATAAAACAGGCCTGATTGACTATGTGAACAGCACCATTAATACTCCGCTCAAGCTGACCTGCTTCAGTCGCCCCCGTCGGTTCGGCAAATCATTTGCGGCGAAGATGCTATGTGCCTATTATGATAAAAGCTGTGACTCCCGGTCGCTGTTTGAAGGGCTTGAGATATCAAAAAAGGATTCTTTCGAAAAAGGGTTAAATAAATATGATGTGATATATCTGGATATCACCTGGTTTATCTCCCGCGCCCAGACAAAGGGAGACAATCTCATATTGGACATACAGGCAGCCGTGATAGAGGAATTAAAAGAGGCATTTTCCGATTGTGTAAAAGACGATGAAACCTATCTGCCAGAAGCCTTGTCAGGCATAGCAAATAAAACGAATCGCCAGTTTGTCATTATCATAGATGAATGGGACGCACTCTTTCGCGAATCGAAAGACGATGAAGCATTACAGAAAGAATATCTTCAACTGCTCCGCGGTTTATTTAAAAGCGGCCCGTCGACGGATGAGACAATAGCTGCAGCATATATGACCGGGATCCTGCCTGTCAAAAAGTATGGGACGGAGTCAGCGCTGACGGATTTCAGAGAGTATACGATGACCAGACCGGGAAAGCTTGCAGAGTATGTAGGCTTCACGGAAACGGAAGTAAAGCAGTTATGCGACATTTATCAAATGGACTTTGAAGATCTGAAAATCTGGTATGATGGGTATTCGTTCAGCAGGATCGCTCATGTATACAGCCCCAATTCTGTGATAAATGCTTTGCAGGAAGGGGAAATCCTGAATTACTGGACACAGACAGAATCCTTTGAAAGTCTGAAACAATATATTGAAGGAAATTTCGATGGCCTAAAGGACGCAATCATTGCAATGCTTGGCAACGAGTCTGTCAAAATGAAAATAAGTACATTCCAGAATGATATCACCTCCTTTAAGTGCGCGGACGATGTTCTGACATTGCTTGTCCATTTGGGGTATCTGGCATATGATCCGGCAGAGCGAACTGCAAGGATACCAAATCTGGAAGTGTCGGAAATATTTGAAGATGCTGTAAATGGCGATGATTGGGGAATTGTAGGCAGAGCATTAGCTGAATCAGATAAGCTGCTCGACGCTACGATAAATCAAAATGAAGAAGCAGTAGAAGAAGCGTTAGAAAAAATTCACGGCTCGGTTTCTTCTGTACTGCAGTACAACAATGAAGCCTCATTAAGCTGTGCGCTTACGATTGCATACTATACTGCAAAACGATTTTATTATATAATCCGGGAGCTTCCGGCAGGAAAAGGATTCGCAGACTTAGCCTTTATCCCGCACAGAAATACAGACAGGCCAGCGATGATTGTGGAACTGAAATATGACAGAGACGCGGATACCGCGATCCGACAGATTCATGACAACCGGTATGACGGTGCTTTGAAAGAGCATTTTGGAAATCTGCTGCTGGTCGGGATCAGCTATGAGAAAGACGCGAAAGGGCAGAGCGCGAAGAAGCACAGGTGTGTGATTGAGCGGGCGCAGGCTGTCAGGTCTGGCATGTGTGGTACAAAAAGCTTCAGAAACCAAATGATTCAGGGAGATAAACGGTGTATTTGAAAGTTTTCAAACGCCTTATTGACATTGTGCTGTCAGGCTTAGGATTGCTTGTTCTGGGCATTCCGATGCTGATAGTGGCAGCTATTATAAAGCTTGAGGATCCAGGCTCTGCAATATTCAGGCAGAAGCGTGTGGGGATTCATAAAACATATTTTTATCTGTATAAATTTCGCAGCATGAAGGTCAATACACCGGATATTCCCACACATCTGATGGAACATCCGGAGCAATACATAACAAGAACAGGGGCATTCATCCGCAGGACCAGCATAGACGAGCTGCCGCAGATGTGGAACATCCTAAAAGGCGATATGAGCATCGTAGGTCCGCGCCCTGCGCTTTGGAATCAGGATGACCTGATAGCGGAGCGGGAGAAATATGGCGCGAATGATGTGAGGCCGGGACTGACCGGATGGGCGCAGATCAATGGCCGGGATGAACTGGAGATACCGGAAAAAGCCAGGCTGGATGGTGTTTATGTGGAGCAGATGGGAGCACGAATGGATTTGAGATGCTTTCTGGGCAGTATTTTCGCTGTGCTTCGGGAAGATGGCATTGTAGAAGGCGGCACAGGCGAGCTTATCAGAAAAGGCAAAGGAAATTCAAAAGGATGAAAGCTCTGAAAATCCTGATCTGTACCAACCATTCCTATATGTACTGGCAATTCCGCCGGGAGCTGACGCAGGAATTATTAAAAAGAGGAGAGGTTATCCTGAGTACCCCATTTGTGGGGCATGAAGATGATTTGAAAAAGCTCGGATGCCGTGTGCTGGAGACAGATATAGATCGGCGAGGAATCAATCCGTTCACGGATTTCAAATTGTTCCGCTTTTACTGGAAGCTGCTCAAAGCAGAAAAGCCGGATCTGGTGATCACCTATTCCATAAAGCCAAATATCTACATGGGTCTTTCCTGCCGCTTGCAAAAAGTCCCATATTGCGCAAACGTGCAGGGATTGGGGACAGCGTTCCAGAAACAGGGACTTGCCCAGGCTGCGACCGTCCTCTATCGGACGGCACTAAAAAAAGCAAAGACCACATTTTTCGAAAATGAGGAGAACGCAAGAGAATTTCAGCGCCGACATATTCAAAACGCAGAAAGCCAGACCATCCTTTCCGGTGCGGGCGTAAATCTGGAATACTACACCTGCCAGCCGTATCCGCACAATGATAAAATCCATTTTCTCTATCTTGGACGAATCATGAAAGAAAAGGGAATTGACGAGCTGTTCTACGCGGCGAGGAAGCTGAACAGAGAAAAAAAAGCTCGTCAGGCTCCATTCCCAGTTCCAGCTTCCGATCCTCGTGCAGCCACTGAAATACCGCCGGACAATTTTGATTTTATGATAGATCTTGCCGGCTTCTATGAAGACGAATACAAAGAACAGGTAGAGCGGCTGGAACAGGAAGGCATCGCGAAATTCCATGGCTTTCAGGAGGATCCAAGACCCTGCTACTCGATGGCGGACTGTGTGGTGCTGCCAAGCTATCACGAAGGCATGAGCAATGTACTGCTGGAAGCAGCGGCAACTGGGCGTCCGATCATCACGAGCGACATACCGGGGTGCAGGGAAGCCGTATGCGGAAAGCCTGAAAAAAATGGACTGCTGGTGTCCGTCCGGGACGGCGAAACACTGTACGAAGCCATGAAATCCATGATGAACGCATCCCGACAGGAACGGGAGCAGATGGGACGGGCAGGACGTACCTACATGGAGGAACAGTTTGACAAAAAACTGGTTGTAAAAGAGACGCTAAAAAATCTTCTGTCCTAACCCGGAAAAACCGGATTCGAAATTTGCCATTTTGCGCAGGAACCATTTTTAAATACCTGAAACATGCCTGAGACGTGTGCGTCCGCTGAATCTCCGCGCAGGCATATCTGCCTGGAACGTTGTTTCGTGGAAATAAATGACACCTGTACAGACGGAAATGCTTATAAAACAGAAATTCTTATAATTCTTATAAAATTCTTAAAGCAGATATTCAGATAGATAAATCAATGGACAGGTGTGGGAGAACACAGGAT
This sequence comes from Lachnospiraceae bacterium, assembly GCA_021199395.1. GTDB lineage: Bacteria > Bacillota > Clostridia > Lachnospirales > Lachnospiraceae > Choladousia. The sequence goes on from JAJQIE010000256.1 coordinate 7,353, forward strand.
GCTATATTACTTATGGATATTTCCCTGGCTTCTGATTGCCGGTATCATAGCCGGAAGCAGGCGTCAATATCGAATGGAATATGTGCCAGGATACGAAAAGCCCGTGGCGAGATTAAAGCCAGCGCTGGCTTTTTTAATTATATTGCCGATGATATTGTGGGCGGGGATGCGCAGCGTCTGGTATGCGGATACGGGAGCATACTATGCTGGTTTTCTCAGTTATCCGACTACGCTGTCTGGCCTGCTGACATACGCTTCTACGGTCACGAAAGACAGAGCATTCTATATCATATCAGCTGTTTTAAGATTGATTAACGGTAATGCAAGAATCTATTTTCTGCTGATTGCATTCGTACAGGGAATCTGTTTATTAAAATTTTTTCGAAGATATTCGTCGAGCTATGTACTGTCCATTTTTTTATTCGTCGCATCGACAGATGTTATCAGCTGGATGTTTAACGGAATTCGTCAGTTTGTCGCCGTGTCGATTACTTTACTTGCCGCACCGTATATTTTCCAGAAAAAGTATTTCAAGGCAATCGTCATTATTCTGATTGCCTCGCTTTTTCACCAGTCTGCTTTGCTCCTTATTCCATTTATGTTTATAGTGCAGGGAAAAGCGTGGAATTGGAAAACGCTCTGCTTTCTGGCGGGCGTTATGGTAGCTGTCGCTTTTGTTGGACAATTTACCGGATGGCTCGATGCTGCTTTGGAGAATACACAGTATTCCAATGTAGTGAGCGATTATACCTCATGGGATGATGACGGGACAAATCCATTTCGAGTGTTGGTGTATTCTATGCCGGCAATCATAGCTTTTTTTGGAAAAAAGACAATCTCAGGCAAGGGCGGGGCAGTAATAAATATTTGCGCAAATATGTCAATCATATCGGCGGGGTTTTATTTGATTTCTATGGCTACCAGTGGAATATTCATTGGAAGGCTTCCTATATATTTTAGTCTGTATAG
>JAJQIE010000259.1:0-3919 GCA_021199395.1 Lachnospiraceae bacterium
CCTTTATGTACCTTGAAAGAGATGTTGTCGTCCACGATCTTTTCCGGATAAAGCGGGTGATGTACGGTCCAGTTCTTTACCTCCATCCCCACCTCTTTGCTGACATTGTGCCTGCGCTCCGGATAGCGGTCGTCCATCGGACGTCCCACCATACCCTTGATAATACGATCCTCGCTGAAGTCATCCACACCCTTTACAATCGTCTCAATCGTAGAACCGTCACGCAGAATGGTCGCCTTGTCCGCACAGTAGATAATCTCATTCAGCTTATGTGTGATAATGATTGAGGTCAGGCCATCCTTCTTAAATTCGATCAGAAGATCAAGCAGCATCTTCGCGTCCTCATCATTCAGTGAGGACGTCGGCTCGTCCAGGATCAGCAGCTTCACGTTCTTCGAGAAGGCTTTCGCAATCTCTACCAGCTGCTGTTTACCGGTACCAATATCCTTGATCAGAGTCTGGGCGGATTCATGCAGCCCCACCTGCTTCATATGTTTTTCGGCCTCATTGTAGGTCTGATCCCAGTCAATGTTACCGTATTTATTCTTTTTCTCGTTCCCCAGGAACATATTTTCGCCGATCGTAAGCAGCGGGATCAGCGCCAGCTCCTGATGGATAATTACAATCCCCTTTGCCTCGCTGTCCTTCAGCGTTTTAAACTGGCAAAGCTCGCCATTATAGTAAATCTCACCATCGTATGTGCCGGACGGATAAATACCGGACAGCACATTCATCAAGGTCGACTTTCCCGCGCCGTTCTCGCCGATCAGCGCATGGATCTCGCCGCGCTCCACGACCAGGTTTACATCGTCCAGCGCCTTTACTCCCGGAAATTCTTTGGTGATGGATTTCATTTCCAGAATAATGTCACCCAAAAGACTTCCTCCTTTCCACATTTCCAAAGCCTGCTTCGGAAACTCCTTCATTGAGAAAGGACGGGACAGCTGCCCCGCCCTTTCACCAGGTTTTCCATTGTCGAGATACCTGCCAGGCAGGTATGCCATTTACTGTCAGAGATTACTCTACTGCTGTCAGATATCCATCCTCGCCCATCTCATACAGTCCGGTATCTACCAGCTCTTCGATATTGTCCGCCGTGATTACGCTCGGAACAAGCAGGAAGGACGGGCAAACATTTCCTTCTGTCGTCTCATAGGACTCCGTGTCATATGCGCACTCGATCTCGAAGGTATCGCACAGAGACTCATCAATTGTGTCGCCAGCCAGCATAGCCTGTGCAAGAGACAATGTAACGATAGACTCGTTGCTTACATTCTTATAAACCGCCATGGTCTGAACGCCGTCAACGATGTTCGCAAGGTTCGCTACGTCGCCGTCCTGGCCAGTGATGATTACAGTATTGTCGCCCGCATAGTCAGAGGTGACCGCCTGCGCTACGCCGAGAGCGGTGGAGTCATTGGAGCAAAGCCATACATCCAGCTGCGTACCGTCCGCATAATAAGAAGCAAGGATGTTCTGTGCTCTCTCAAGGGCAGTCTGGGTAGCCCACTGATCCGTCGCCACAGAATCAAAATCTGTCTGACCAGATGCAATTACAAGCGTGCCGGCGTCAATGTACGGCTGAAGAACATCGATAGCGCCCTGATAGAAAAAGCCAGCGTTGTTGTCTGCCGGATCGCCCGCGGTGATCTCCATATTGTATGTAGCGTCGCCCGCATTCTCCAGATCCAGAGTCTCTACGATAAATTCACCCTGAAGGGTACCTACTGTATAATTATCAAAAGATACATAATAGGAAACAGCGTCGTTCATGATCAGACGGTCATAAGCGATAACCGGAACTTCCTGCTCCGCAGCCTCATCCATAGCCGTGTTCAGAGCCTCGCCGTCAACAGCCGCAACGATCAGGATATCAACGTTGTCAGCCAGAAGGTTCTGGATATCACTTACCTGCTGTGAGGAATCATTATCAGAATAAACCAGCTCTACTTCGTATCCTGCGTTCTCAAACTGCTCTTTCAGATACTCACCATCACGGTTCCAGCGCTCCAGGGACTGGGTCGGCATGGAAATACCGATTACCTGTGTCTCCTCAGCCGCTGCCGGAACAGCCATTGCACCGAGCGCCATTACTGCAGACATTGCTACCGCAAGTTTTCTGAATTTCATAAGTATTACCTCCATTCATTTTTGGCAGTCATTCTGACTGCGTTTTTGATGGTTTCATCCTATCACAGAAGAAGAGTGCATAAAATAGAATCTCTTGGCGTGGAACTGTAAATTTTTAAAGAAACAAAACTGATTCCGATGGAAAAACTGGATATTTTTGACCCGTGAGAAAAAATATCGCAATAATTTACAATTTTGACATAGGAAATCATCTGCTTTTATGATAAAATAATGCCTATGAAAAAAACATCTCTTACCATTACCGTAATATTAATATTCTGCGTCCTGGTTCTTTCGATCGTATGGTCCTATTTCCGAAACAGCCTGGATGCGCTCGACCTGCCGGACACCGCTGCCGCCGACGTATACGACCGGCATTATGTGCTGATCCCGGACGGTGAGAATTCCGTGCTCTGGCAGGCGATTTATGCGAGTGCGGATCAGGAAGCAAACGCAAACGGCGCGTATCTTGAGCTGCTCGACCAGGACGCCGGGAGCGCCTATACCACTGCGGATTATCTGCGCATCCTCATCGCGTCGAAGGTGGACGGCATTATCCTGAAGCCGGACGGGACCGATGAGGTGCGCGGGCTGATCGACGAAGCGGTTGAGGACGGTATCCCGGTCGTCACAGTGCTGGAAGACGATTCCGACAGCCAGCGCATCAGCTATGTCGGTCTGAACAGCTACCAGCTCGCCGACACCTACACAGAGCTGGTGCTCTCTTTGCTGGACGGAGAAAGCGGAGAGATCATGGTTCTGCTGGATTCCGAATCCGTCAATCCGATCCAGACTCTTGCCGCCGCCCAGCTGACAAAATACATCGAACAGCAGAAAGCTGCGGCGCAGGACATCAGCGTCTCCCTGTATTATCTGGAAAGCTCCACGGATTTTGATTATGATGAGGGGATCCGCGAGCTTTTTGTCGAATATTCCCCGCTCCCGGATATCCTGATCTGTATGGATGAGGTACTGACGGAATGTGCCTATCAGGCGCTGATCGATTACAATGAAGTGGGCAGCATTGATATCATCGGCTTTTATTACTCGGATCAGATTCTGGACGCGGTCGAAAAGGGAATCATTCCTGTCACGCTGGTAGTGGACGCGGATGAGGTCGGCGCATACAGTACGCATGCTCTCGATGAATACCACACATTGAACCATACCAGCAGCTATTCCAGCGTAGAGCTGAGCCTGATCACACAGGACAATGTAGCGGAGTACCTCTCCGACGACGAGTAGGCCGTATCGCAAAAATCGCTTTCAGCGAATGGGAATCCAAAAGGAGGCTCCATTATGAAGAAGAAAAACCCTTTCTCCCGTTTCTCATCCATCCGGACACGCATCAATGCCGTGATGACGCTTGTCCTGGTGTTCGTCCTGTGCATGAATCTTTTCCTGATCAGCGAGATCAATTCCGCCGTACAGAGAATTGATTCCGTATTTACCAGCAATGTCTCGATCAATACGCTCTCGGATACCCTGGAGCAGATCCAGAATACCGTATACGAATATCTGAATACCAAAAGCAGCCAGGCGCTTGAGGATTACTACAGCTATGAGCAGGAATACCGGCTGCTCCTGGAGAGCCTGAACAATGAAAATGTGGACAGCGAGATTCTGATGCTCGAAAAAAATATACGCAGTATGTCGGAGACATATCTGGAGCAGACGGGCATCACCGTTCAGGCCAAACGCGGGCGCAATGTAGAGCGCTATAAGGAATCCTACGAGACGGAAACGCAGCTGTTCGAATATATCAATACCTATATTTACCGTCTGAACA
>JAJQIE010000259.1:3929-4500 GCA_021199395.1 Lachnospiraceae bacterium
TCTGAACAACCTGCTCTTTCGTCAGAACTCGACCAATTACCAGACCCTGCTCTCCTCCATGCATGTGCTTGAGCAGGGCAGCCTGGTCATTATGGTCGCCGTCTTCGCGATCTGCATGCTCTTTACCGCGCTTCTTGTACGCGATATGATCCGTCCGCTGACCGTCCTTGCCTCCACTGCCCACGAGGTCGCCGGAGGAAATCTCGACGTCCCGCAGCTTCCTGTCGTCTATGAGGACGAGATTGGCGTCGTGACAAGGGGCTTTAACCAGATGCTCGCAAGCATCCGCGAATACATAGACCGGCTCCGGGAGAGCATGGAAACGGAGGCGCAGCTCAAAGAACGTGAGCTTCTGATGGAGACGCATCTGAAAGAGGCGCAGCTCAAATACCTGCAGGCGCAGATCAATCCGCATTTCCTTTTCAACTCGCTGAACGCCGGGGCGCAGCTCGCCACGATGGAGGACGCGGAACAGACGGGCGTCTTTCTGGAACGGATGGCGGATTTTTTCCGCTACAATGTCCGGAAAATGTCGGGAGACGCTACGCTGCAGGAAGAAATTCAGTCAGTT
>JAJQIE010000259.1:4510-8237 GCA_021199395.1 Lachnospiraceae bacterium
CGTTGACAATTACATTTACATCCTGAACGTACGCTTTACCGGAGATATCTCCTATCAGAAAGAGGTGGAAGCCGATATCGGAGATATGCGGGTGCCGAGCATGATCCTGCAGCCAATCGTGGAAAACGCGGTGCAGCACGGCATCCACGACTGTATGGAAAACGGCCGCATTACGCTGTCGGTACGCAGAGTCGGTACGGATACCCTGGAAATCCGCGTCAGCGACAACGGCGTCGGAATGACACAGGAACAGATTCAGAGTATTCTGGAATGCCGCGCGGTTTCTGACGATTCAAATTCCCATTCCACCGGAGTCGCGATGTCAAATGTCATCCACCGGCTTGAGCTGTACTATGACCGGCAGAACCTGCTCAGGATCGAAAGCGGCGGCCCCGGCCGCGGCACGCAGGTAATCCTTTCGCTGCCGACAGGAGATTAAAGAACGAGGAGGTATCTATCTATGTATCGAATCTTAATTGCCGATGATGAAGGGCTCATGCTGGAGTCCCTGAAGGCAAGTATCACAGGGCAATATGGAAGCCTCTGTGAGATAGAGACTGCCAAGAGCGGCAGGGCTGTCATAGAAAAAACGGAAAGCTTTCATCCGGATATCATCTTCCTCGACATCCAGATGCCCGGTATCAATGGGATCCAGGCGATGAAGGAAATCCGCAAATCCAACAGCACAGCCCTTTTTTATATTATTTCCGCCTATGACAAATTTGATTACGCCAAAGAAGCGATCGACCTCGGTGTAGAACGCTACCTGACGAAGCCGATCTCGCGCAAAACCGTGCTTGCCACGGTCGAGGAAGCCATGCGCAAGGTGGATCACAGCCGTGCTCTGCGCAGCTCACAGCTTCAGATCCAGGAAAAGCTTGAAATTATTGTCCCGGTCGTTGAGCAGAGCATCATTACCAACCTGCTTTTTCAGACTGAGATGCAGGACGTCGGGTACTATCTGCAGCTTCTGGATATCAGCGAAAAGCATGGGTATATCATGATTATCCAGTTTGGAATCGAGTATGAAAACGGTCGGCTGGTCAGTCCGGTGCGCATGGGCGTGCAGGCGCAGGATTTTTACCCTGAGCTGCGCAGCCTGGTAAAGGATGCCATGAGCTGTATCGTCGGTCCGGTCATGTCCAACCGCATCGTGCTTCTCATACCATGCGCCGGAGAATCGCTCTCCTACGAGGACCGCATCCACATTGTAGAAGACGCCCGAAAGCTCGCCGCGACGCTGGAGGAGCATTTAAATGCCAGGTTCCGCATTGGGATCGGGCGTGTCCGCGAAATGGAGGATCTGCAGCTTTCCTACCGGGAAGCGCTGCGTTCCCTCAATGACAGCAAAAGTCACGTCATACATATAGAAGACCTGCAGTCCGGCGGCGTCTACACAGAGGAATTCCCCGACGAGACAGAGCTGCGGCTCTTCCGGTTCCTTGAAGCGGGAAATACCTCCGCCATGCTCGCGGAGCTGAATGTATTTTTTGACTGGATGGTTCAGCATTATCCGGACGACCGCGGAAATATCTGCCTCAAGGTGCTGGAATACATCATCCAGGCGGAAAAAACCGCGTTTGATTCCGGCACGGTAAACTACAGCTTCAGCGACCGGAAGGACTATCTGGAAACGGCCACCTCCTTTACCGACTATGAATCCCTGCGCCGCTGGTTCACAGAAAAGATGGTCACAGCCTGCGACACCATTCACGATTACCGCGAGTCGAAGTCCAATTCCGTCGTAAAAAAGGCACAGTCCTATATACGGGAGAACTACAGCCATGACATCTCCCTTGACGACGTATCCCGCGCGGTAAACATCAGCCCCTACTATTTCAGCAAGATCTTCAAGGAGGAGTCGGGTGAGAATTTTATCGAATATCTGACGCATGTGCGCGTCGAAAAGGCAAAGGAGCTGCTCGAAAAACCGGATCTGAGCATCAAAGCCATCAGCTCCATGTGCGGCTATTCGGATCCGAACTATTTCAGCAGGCTATTCAAAAAGCAGACAGATATGACTCCACGCGAGTACAGAATGAGGTATCAGCAATGAAACTATATACAGACAATGGCAGAAAAAAACAGAAAAGAAACCACGCCAGAATCTGCTTTGCAGAGGGCACCGTCCGCAGGCGGCTGTCCGTGCTGCTGCTTTTTCTGGCGCTCTCTCTGGCGCTTACCGGCTGCTCTGAGCAGACGGAGATCGCCCAGACAGAACAGGAGGAGACAGAAGCGCGGCTGCAGATTGGCCTGAGCTTTGACTCCTTTGTGATCGAGCGCTGGCTTCGCGACCGCGATATGTTTGTCTCCACCGCCCAGAGTCTCGGCGCGGACGTCAACGTACAGGTAGCGGGAGGAGACAGCGATGAGCAGATCTCTCAGATCGAATATTTTATCCAGAAGAAAATGGATGTCATTGTAATTGTCGCCGTCGACGGCGACGCCCTGAAGGATGCGGTAAACAAGGCGATCGATGCGGGAATCCGCGTCATCTGCTATGACCGCCTGATCTCGGATGTAGACGCAGACCTGTATATCTCCTTTGACAACCGCCAGGTCGGAGTGCTGATGGCGGAAGCCCTGATCCGTGCCTGCCCGGACGGGGGAGAAATCTTTGCCATCTATGGATCGCCGACCGATCTCAATGTAGGCGACGTCGTAGACGGCTTTACAGCGACTCTGGACGGCAGCGGACTGGAAATCGTCTACTCCGCCTACTGCGACAACTGGCTCGCAGAGCTCGCCTTTGACTATGTAAATGAGGGACTGGAGGTATCGCGGGACATCGTGGCCGTGATGTGCGGAAATGACGATCTCGCCAGTCAGGCAATCAAGGCGCTCTCCGAAAACCAGCTTGCCGGACAGGTCACCGTCGTCGGACAGGACGCCGAGCTCTCCGCCTGCCAGCGCATTGTAGAGGGCACACAGGAAATGACCGTCTATAAATCTGTCGAGGAGGAAGCGATGGTCGCCGCCTCCCTCGCTGTCGCACTGGGCCGCGGTGAGGATATCACGGCAGACAGCTGCGCCTATCCGGTCACGGAAGCTGTCGCCTCCGGCTCCTCTGAAGTACCCTACTATGGGCTTGAACCCATCGCCGTGACAGCGGAAAATATCGACGAAGTCATCATCGCCGGCGGATATCACTCAAGAGACGACGTGTACCTGAATATCCGTGAGGAGACGGAAACTGAAGATAACCTCAGCTGATTTCGACAGACGGAACGCAACGCGCGACCAGCTCCAGCGCGCCGCCCGGACAGGCGGAGGCGCAGAGCCCGCAGCCGACACAGCGGGAGAAATCCAGGCAAAGCTCCTTTTTTTCTCCGGAAAAGACCTGGAATCTGCACCGCTTTTTGCAGAGGCCGCATCCGACGCATTTCTCCTGATCCCAGGAAATCACGTGATCTGTCTTTAGCCAGAAGCCCCCGCTTTTGCGGCGTTTCTGGCTGCGGAACAGATAGCAGCAGTCATCGCAGCAATTGCAGATCCCCGTAGGATTTACGGTGTGCATCAGCCCCGCGCGATCCGCGCGCCGAACCACCTCTTTGGCCGTCTCGGCGTCTATTCTTTTGCCGAGGCCGCGGTGTACATAAGTATTGATCCCATCCTTATAGGTAATACAGGTATCCCTGGGCTTTCCACACTGTCCGTTTAAGGATTTGCAGTCGCAGTAGTTCAGATAAACCGGCCGGTCTTTCCGCGCTTCGATCACGTCCAGTAC
>JAJQIE010000177.1 GCA_021199395.1 Lachnospiraceae bacterium
GGTTCATAGACGGACAGATTTGCGCCCTCGTAACGGCACTGGCTGCCTGCGAGGACAGTGACACCCCGTTCTACAGCCCGGCGGACTGCCCCAATGAAATTATGTTTCATAAATGGCATATCTCCAAGCCCAAATCCTTCAATATAAATGGCCCGGTAACCGGAATTACACAGGTAGTCGAGAATGTCCGGCGAGATACCGGGATAAAGCTTTAGCAGGAATACTTTATCGGAATAATCGGGTACAGGCTGAAATTGTGGTGAAACCGCTTCTGATGGCAGAGCTTCTTTTCGGATGTGCAGGCCGAGCGAGCTGATTTCCCCAATATTTGGATAATTGATGCTCTCAAACGTATCGAAGCTCATCGTACGCACCTTTGAGGCGCGGCAGCCAAGGATTACCTTTCTGTTAAAGACAACAAATACACCGGGGAAGCCGTTTGCAGCCATATGGACAGCGCCGCGGCAGTTTTCCAGAGCGTCCGCGACCGGGTGAGCGATGGAAAGCTGGCTTCCGGTGACGACCACCGGAATCGGAATGCCCTGAAGCATGAAAGAAAGCATGGAAGAAGTATACGCAAGCGTATCTGTGCCGTGAATCACCACAATACCCTGATAAGCTTCGCAGACCTCTGCGATTCTTTTTGCCAGAGCGCTCCAGTCATCAGGAAAAATATTCGAGCTGTCCACAGAACAGAAATCTTCATATTCCAGAATCAGATTTTTGGAGATCATACGCAGTTCATCCATTATATCGCCGCTTCGAATACCGGGAACGAGGCCTTTTTCACTTTTTACAGCGGAGAGCGTGCCGCCGGTGTTTAATATCAGTATTTTTTTCATGAGACAGAACTCCTTCCGTACCCTTCTCAATCCATTGTGGACGAGTATGAGTATGTATTGCAGATGGGACGCCTGTAACGTAAATGTGCGACACACTGGTTTAGCAGGCTTTGACTTTAGAGACTCAGGAGGATTACCGTAATTATGAAAAAAACGTAAGGGAATGTCAAGCGCTTTTTATAATTGTATGCTGTGGCGCATCTGTACAAACCTGCTTCGGTCGTCTACGCCGCTCAGGCAGGGCATTTGCTTTAAAAGTGGCAGGATGAGGATTAATTATGACAAAAAGAGCAAAAATAAAAAACACGGATGCGCGCTTGAAAGGTGTTGACAAAACAATCGAAAATGCTATACTTGACAATGTGCCAGACAATATGCGCATAAGCAGTATAGATGGCGGCGTACACGGGAACGCTGCACTTTACGGCTATATAAGCTGGCATATATATGACAAGATAAGCGAACACGTAGAAGAGAAGAGTAGAATGTGGAAGCATCCAGAGAGAGGGCGGCTGCTGGAAGACCCTTATGCGGAACCATTTGAAGACTGCCTCTGAGTGGCCCCAATCCGGTCCGGTGACTCCGTTATCGTCGATGAAGTGGTTTTCGGTATCAGGAACAGTCTGAGACTGGTTCGCCCAAATGCGGGGAAAAATCGTTCAGATGTTTCAGTTGAATATCGGGAGCAAGCAGGGTGGAACCGCGGCATGGCAGCTATTGATTCCGATGAATCGTATACGAAATGATCGCCCCTGATGGTCTTTTGGACTGTCAGGGGCGTTTTCGTGTACACAGGCGCGAGGAAAATTTAGCAGCTTCATTGCTCGCGCCTGGTACGACGACGGATAGGGAAAAACATTCCCCTGTCTGATTCATAACAGAAACGAAAGGAGAGATACTATAATGAAAGAAAAAGTTAGGAAGCTTTTTTTATCTGCATGGAGTCCCACTGAAAAAGGGCTGCTGCTTGCGGATGTGCTGCTGTTCGGAATTCTGCTCGGCTGGCTTACCTCGCCTTTGAAAAGTGGAATACGACTGTTCAGCAACAACTCGTGGGATATCGGCAACTGCTATGCGGACGATGAGGAAGAAGAATTTGAGGATGAAGAGGAGGAAGAAGAATGATTATCACACTGAAGGATGGATCGAAAAAAGAGTATGCGCAGCCGATGTCAGTCCTTGACATTGCGAAGGATATCAGCGAAGGGCTGGCACGCGTGGCGACGGCCGGTGAGCAAAATGGCGAGACGGTTGACCTGCGCACGGTGATAGACGCGGACTGTGAGCTGAATATCCTGACCTTTGACAGCCCGGAGGGCGCGGGCGCGTTCCGTCACACGACGTCCCATATCATGGCGCAGGCGATCAAGCGTCTGTATCCGGATGTGAAGCTGGCAATCGGCCCGTCGATCACGGAAGGCTTCTATTACGATATTGACAGTGAGAATCCGATTACGCCGGAGGATCTGGAAAAGATTGAGGCGGAGATGAAAAAAATTGTGAAGGAGGCGCTTCCGATTACGAGGTTTACAAAGCCCAGAGAGGAAGCAATCGCGTACTTCAAAGAAAGAAATGAGCCCTACAAGGTGGAACTGATCGAGGATTTACCGGAGGACGCGGAAATCAGCTTTTACCAGCAGGGAGAATTTGTCGATCTCTGCGCCGGACCGCACCTGATGACGACAAAGCCGGTTAAGGCGTTCAAGCTGACGAGCATTGCGGGCGCTTACTGGAGGGGCAGCGAAAAGAACAAGCTGCTGACCAGAATCTACGGCACATCCTTTACCAAAAAGGCGGATCTGGAGGCATATCTGACCCGTATTGAGGAGGCAAAAAAGCGCGACCACAGAAAGCTTGGCAAGCAGCTTGGACTGTTTATGATGTGCGACGAGGGACCAGGCTTCCCGTTCTTTTTGCCAAACGGTATGATTTTGAAAAACACCCTGCTGGACTACTGGAGAGAAATCCATACGAAAGCGGGCTATGTGGAGATATCCACGCCGATCATCCTGAACCGCCAGCTCTGGGAGACCTCCGGGCACTGGGATCACTACAAAGAGAATATGTACACCACGGTTATCGACGACGAAGACTACGCGATCAAGCCGATGAACTGCCCTGGTGGAGTTCTGGTGTATAAGTCTGAGCCTCGCTCTTACCGTGACCTGCCGCTGCGCATGGGCGAGCTGGGCATCGTGCACCGCCATGAGAAGTCCGGGCAGCTGCACGGTCTGATGCGTGTGCGCTGCTTTACCCAGGATGATGCGCATATCTTTATGACGCCGGAGCAGATCCGCGGCGAGATCAAGGGCGTGGTAAAGCTGATCGATGAGGTCTACCAGCTTTTTGGTTTCAGGTACCATGTGGAGCTGTCCACCCGTCCGGAGAATTCCATGGGCAGCGACGAGGACTGGGAAATGGCGACGGAGGGCCTGCGCGGCGCGCTGGACGAGCTGGGACTGGACTATGTGGTAAACGAGGGCGACGGCGCGTTCTACGGACCTAAGATTGACTTCCATCTGGAGGATTCCATCGGAAGGACATGGCAGTGCGGCACGATTCAGCTGGACTTTCAGCTCCCGCAGCGCTTCGAATGTGAATACATCGGAGCGGACGGAGAAAAGCACCGCCCGATTATGATTCACCGCGTCGCGTTTGGCTCCATCGAGCGATTTATCGGTATCCTGATCGAGCATTTTGCGGGCGCGTTTCCGACGTGGCTCTCACCGGAACAGGTGCGTATCCTGCCAATTTCCGACAAATATATTGACTATGCGCAAAAAGTGCAGGCAGCTCTGCGAGAGGAGGGCGTCCGTGCAAACGTAGATGTGCGCGCGGAGAAGATCGGCTACAAGATCCGCGAAGCCCAGCTGGCAAAGACTCCGTATATGCTTGTCGTAGGCGGGAAGGAAGAGAAAGAGGGCCTCGTCTCTGTGCGCAGCCGCTCTGAGGGCGATAAGGGGCAGAGCAGCCTCGCGGATTTCACGGCTGCGGTGAAGGAAGAGATTGCGACGCGCGCGAGGTAAATCTGAAGGGAGAAAACGCATCTGTCGCAATTCGCAAAATTGTGGATTCCATTTGTGAAAAAGCTTGAAAAATACCATGTTTCGGGCTAAAATAAAAAAGGTTTTCAATAAGACAAAGGAGGTGAGCGTTTGGAGGACTACACAAAATACAGGCTGAAAAACAGGGACGAACTGACGTCGATTTTGTCGGATACGGATCATCTGTTTGTTATTGCCTGCAATAAGTGCTTCAAAGAGTTTGTGACCGAGGACGAGCCGGATTGCGCGGAGTTTGAGGAGATTGCCGCAGCGGCGGGTAAAACGGTCACAGGAACCGCTCGGATTGATTTTTTGTGCAACAGGACGCAGACGGAGCGGAAGCTGCAGGATCTGATCCCGGAGGGTACAGAGAATGTTTATGTAGTCTCCTGTGGGCTGGGTATTCAGACCGTTGCGGAGCTGGTCACTAAGAGTGGCATCCCTGTGTTTGCGGCGGCGGATTCGCTGAATTACACAGGGCATCACGGTATGGCTTTGACAGAAAAGCGATGTGACGCATGCGCACAGTGTTACCTCAATGTGACCGGCGGTATCTGCCCGATTGTTGACTGTTCGAAGAGCCTGGTGAACGGGCAGTGCGGTGGCGCAAAAAATGGAAAATGCGAGGTGGATCCGAATAAGGACTGTGCATGGGAAAAGATTTACCGGAGACTGGAAAAGCAGGGACGGCTTGAGGAATTTCTGAATCAGCCGGTACAGCTGCGGGATTATTCCAGAACCAGCCATAAGTTTGTAAATGATTATGTGACATCCATTCGCGAAAAAAGGCTGGAGGGCTATTATGGAGGTGTTCATCCTCTGGAACGCAAGGAGCTCACGGAGCATATCGCTCTGCAGAGGTTCCCGGATCCGGAGATTGTGGCGATTCCGCTGTCCATGCATGCGGGCGCTCCCGCGACCCCGATTGTGGCGGCTGGCGACACAGTGAAGGTCGGACAGAAGATCGGCGAGTCGGCTGGCTTTATCAGCAGCCCGGTACATTCGAGTGTCAGCGGTACGGTCATCGCGATTGAAGACCGTGGACACGCGACGAGGGGCACCTGTCCGGCTGTTGTGATTCAGTCCGATGGGAAAAATACAATTGATGAGTCCGTGCAGCCGTGCAAGCCCCTTGAGGAACTGACGCCGGAAGAAATCATTGAGCTTGTAAAAGAAGCTGGTATCGTCGGTATGGGCGGCGCCGGATTCCCGACCTCTGTGAAGTTAAAGCCGGCAAAGCCGGTGGATACGGTGCTGCTGAACGGCTGCGAGTGTGAGCCGCTCCTTACTGCGGATCACAGAGTGCTGCTGGAGTTTGCGGACGATGTTGTATTTGGCCTCAGGGCGATTGTGAAGACGGTCGGCGCTGAAAAAGGCCTGATCGTGATCGAGGATAACAAGCCGGACGCGATAGAGCTGATGAAGGCAAAGGTAGCGGATTATGACAATCTGGACGTGGTAGTCGCAAAGACCAAATATCCGCAGGGCGCTGAGAAAATGCTGATCAAGCGTGTGATGAAACGGCAGGTGCCGAGCGGCGGCCTTCCGGCGGATGTCGGCTGCGTTGTGAGCAATATAAGCACGACGAAGGCTATCGCGGATGCGATTCTGAGGGGCATGCCGCTTATCGAGCGTGTTGTGACTGTGACGGGCGAGCGCCTGAAGAATCCTGGCAATTTTATCGTGAAGATTGGTACCAATACGAAGGATCTGATCGATTATTGCGGCGGGACGGATTCGGAAAGTGAGATTACATACAAGGCGGGCGGTCCGATGATGGGCTTTGTCCTCTCGGATCTGAATGTGCCGATCATGAAAGGCTCTAACGGAATTATTGCGGTAGATACGGAGCATTCTGCGGAGCAGCCATGTATCAAGTGCGGACGCTGCATGGATGTCTGTCCGATGGAGCTGTCCCCGCTGTATTTTGCAAAATACGCGGATGAGGAAAACTGGCAGGGGATGAAGGATAAGAATGTTATGGATTGTATTGAATGCCGCTGCTGTGAGTATATATGCTCCTCTAAAATCCCGCTGGTTGCGAAAATTAAGGCTGGAAAAACTGCAGTAAGGGGGATGAAGTGATATGTTGATTACAGAGCTGAAATCAAAAGAAGCCATTCAATCCCTGACTGATGGGAAGAAAGTTTTTATTATCAACTGTCATGGATGCCGGGAGGTTTATTTCCCGCTGGACGAAGCTGAGGCGCTTCAGAATGAGCTGAAGGCATCCGGCAGCGTGACCGGCTGCGTCACGACCGATTATATCTGCAATCCGGAAAACATGGAGCTGCGCCTGCAGCCGCATATGGAGGAAATAAAGGCAGCCGATCTGGTGCTTGTATTTTCCTGTGGCGTCGGTGTGCAGACCGTTGCCGGATATCTGGACGGAAAAATGGTATGCGCGGGCTGTGATACCATCAGGCTTCCCGGTTTTCAGGGCGTCACGCCTCTGGAGCAGGACTGTGGCCAGTGCGGCGAGTGCTATCTGAACCTGACCGGCGGGATCTGTCCGATCACGGCATGCTCCAAGAGCCTGGTGAATGGTCAGTGCGGCGGTTCCAAAAACGGCATGTGCGAGGTAGATCCCAATATGGAATGTGGCTGGGAGCGCATTTACCGGAGACTGGAACAAATCGGGCGTCTGGATGCGCTGAAATGTCCGACCCAGGTGCGCAATTATGCGACGGATGACGCGGTATAAGTACCGGAGCTCATGGTGCAGTTTGCGGGCAGGCAGGTGCGCAACCTTGCGACGGATGACGCGGTATAAGCATCCGTGGGCCTTCACAATGCCGAAGATGAGCATTTTCCTGGCGGATTGTTATCAATGTAAACTTGTCAAATGCCTGTGAAGACAGGCGTTATCATAATGAGAAAGCCGCCGGAGCCGGGAAAGGATCAGCCGGAAAGAAGTATCCTGTCCCTGACGGCGCTTTCTCAAACATATACAGGAGTGATAGAATATGAAAATCACAGAATTATTCGAGCGGGGTGAGTTTGTAGTTTCCGCAGAAGTCGGCCCGCCAAAAGGATGTCATATTGAGTCTCTGCTGGAAGAGGCAAAAACATATCTGAGCGGAATCACAGCGGTCAATGTAACAGACAATCAGTCTTCCGTGATGCGGCTGGGCTCTCTGGCTGTCTGCAAGGCCCTGAAGGATGAGGGGCTGACGCCGATTTTTCAGCTGACCTGCCGCGACCGGAACCGGATCGCTCTGCAGTCTGACCTTTTGAGCGCAGCTATGCTGGGCATTGAAAATGTCCTGCTTCTGACCGGCGATCACACAAAGATGGGAGATCATCCGCAGGCAAAGCCGGTCTTTGATCTGGATTCTGTTTCTCTGCTCCACACAGCGAAGCTGCTGGAGGAGGGAGAGGATCTCGGAGGAAATAAGCTGGTCGGTGAACCGCCGAAATTTGCAAAGGGCGCAGTGGTATCGCCGTGCAGCGATTCTGTCGATGCGCAGCTTGCAAAGATGGAGCGCAAGGTTCGCGCGGGCGCGGATTATTTCCAGACACAGGCAGTTTATGAGCCGGAGAAATTTATTAGGTTTATGGAGAAGGCCAGCCAGTTTGGAAAGCCGGTGCAGCTGGGTATTGTTATTCCCAAGTCTGCCGGTATGGCAAAATACATGAACGACAATGTAGCCGGCATTCATGTTCCGCAGGAGATGATCGATGAGCTGAAGGCGGACAAGGAAAAGACCAAGGCAGGCATTACAGGCGTAGAGATCACGGCGCGCATCATCAAGGAATGTAAGCCGTACTGCCAGGGCGTGCATATTATGGCGCTTGGCTGGGAGTCGAAGGTACCGGCGCTGCTTGAGCAGGCTGGAATCTGACGGATATTCTCAGTCTTCAAAGCAAGGGCTCCTGTGATGGAAAAACCATCACAGGAGCTCCTTTGTTTTCCGTGCCAGATATAGAGGAAGGTTGGTAATAGATCCGTCTGTTCGATATCCTCGTTTTGAAAATCGAATTGCATGTTCAGGGTGATGTTCGGCAACGTATTTTTTAAAGGATGGCGCTGATTTATCCTCTCCTCCTTTTGCTTCCACAGGGATGATCCTGGCTGCGTATTGAAGTACAAAATCAATCTCACTGTTTTTGTCGGAAAAGTAACGCGGTTCTACTTCAAATTGTCCACGAAGCTGCTGTAAGACAAAGTTTTCAGTCAGTGGTCCCTTGAACTGATAGTTTGATTTCAATAGAATTGCGCTGTTGTCAATGCCAGCCATATGTTTAAGAAGACCGGTATCGAATACAAAGAGTTTAAATTGGTCGAGCTTGTCAAAGGCGGAAAGCGGGTGCTCCATCTTTGAAACATTATAGA
>JAJQIE010000067.1:0-5685 GCA_021199395.1 Lachnospiraceae bacterium
GTCAAGGTGTGACCTGTAATTGTCTTTATGTACACAGGCAATTTTGTATTTTGCTCTCTCTTGCGGATGCGGGCGATGTGTGGTACACTATTTCGATATGGTATGAGAAAAAACAGGCTTATTTTGAGGCTGTCATTGGTGAACAAACGTTACATTCTCAGCGAAAGCTGTGAATAAGAACGAACAAACGGAGAATTGTGTGAGAGAGGATGGAAGACAGAAAAGAGGGAGAAAACGGAATGGAAGAAAACGCGCTGATAAAGCTGGATGATGAGTATGTAGAGCAGATGTTTCTTGGTGAGACGGAGAATCCGATTTCTGTGTCCGGCCTTTCGCTTGCACAGGTAGAGCGGATCATCGATCAGATGGTGGAGTATAAAAAGCTCAGGATGATGTATACCTGCGCGCTCAAGGAGATACGCACAAAATTTGATGTGTTGAATACTGAATTCAGCGTCCGGTATCAGAGAAATCCGATTAATTTTATCACGATGCGCGTAAAAAGCACGCACAGCATTTTTGAAAAAATGCGCCGCCAGGATCATCGCTTTACGATGAGAAGCCTTGAGGAAAATATCAATGACATTGCCGGGATTCGCGTGATCTGTTCCTATGTCGATGATATATATCTGCTGGCGCAGGCTCTGATCGCGCAGGATGATATTCATCTTTTGCGGGAAAAGGATTACATAACGAATCCTAAGCCGAACGGTTATCGGAGCCTTCACCTGATTGTCAGTGTGCCGGTCTTTTTCACGGATCAGAAGAAGGACATGAAGGTGGAGGTGCAGATCCGCACGATAGCGATGGATTTTTGGGCGAGCCTGGAGCACGAAATGAAATATAAAAAGGATATCCCAAATCAGAAAGAAATAGGAAATCGGCTGAAAAAGTGCGCGGATGTGATTTCGGAGACCGACATGACCATGCTTGATCTGCGCAGACAGATAGAAGGTACAGAAAGTGAAGAGAAGCCGGAGGATTCGGAATTGCTGGAGGTAGAAGTGCTTCTGGAAAAGATTAAACGGCTGGATGATCCGATTTTGTAGCTTAGGCTTTTTGCGTTGTGCTATCGGCGAAACACGTAGAATCTGCATGAAATTGTGATACGGGCTGTTCGTGTGAGCATGTGGCTGCAGGATATTGTGGAAACGCCCCCTCACTTGCGTTCAGGGGCAGATCGGCTAACCCATGCAAGTTCGCTGCGCGAAGGGTGAGCCTCAGGATATTATGTCGGGGATTTGACTACAGGCGAATATGGTGGGAGGAGAAAGATTGCTTCAGTTTATATTTGGAAATTCCGGCAGCGGAAAATCCCATTATCTGTATCAGAAAATCATTGAGGAATCCAGGCTTCATCCGGAGCAGAGTTATCTGGTGATTGTGCCGGAGCAGTTCACGATGCAGACGCAGCGGGATCTGGTGCTGATGCATCCGGATAAGGGGATTATGAATATTGACGTTCTGAGCTTTCGCCGTCTCGCACACCGTGTTTTTGAGGAAGTGGGAACGGACCGCAGGACGGTGCTCACGGAGACAGGAAAAAATCTGATGCTCCGGCGGGTGGCGGAGCAGGAAAAGGAAAACCTGAAGGTGCTTGGCGCACGTATGAACCGTACCGGGTATGTTTCGGAGATAAAGTCTCTCATCTCAGAGCTGATGCAGTATGAGGTGAGTGATTTTGATCTGCAATCCATGCTTGCGTCAGTGGAAAACCGTCCTCTTTTGCACGCGAAGCTTGAGGATGTTCGGGTGCTTTACCGGGCGTTTCTTCAGTATCAGAACGACCGTTTTATGAAACCGGAGGAGCTGATGGAGGTGCTTGCCCAGGTGTCGGGACGCTCAGAGCTTTTAAAGCGGAGCGTGCTTGCCTTTGATGGATTTGCCGGGTTTACGCCCTCACAGCTTCATGTGCTTGGGGAGCTCTTGGCGATCTGCCCTGCGGTATACCTGACGGTAACGATTGATTCAGGAGAAGATTTTTTTGGAGAAATAAAGGAGCATGAGCTTTTTGCCCCCAGCCGTCGGATGATTAAAAGCGTAGTGGAAAGCTGCCGTGAGGCAGGCCGGGATATCGGTTCAGGCAAATGTGTATATGAGGAGCCGGTCGTGCTGGGACCACGCGGTTTCTCTGTACGGAGAAGTTCCGCAGATCTGCCCCGATTCTCAGAGAACGGTGCACTTCGTCATCTGGAGCAGAACCTGTTTCGCAAAAAAGCGACGCCGTACAGAGGCAGTTCAGATGAAATCTCGCTTCACGTTCTTCCCTCACCGGTGCAGGAGATACATTTTGCAGCCCGCACGATTTCGCATCTGGTTCGCGAAAGGCATTACCGATATCGCGATATCGCTGTGATCGCGGGGGATCTGAACGCATACGGCAATTATGTCAAAAAGGTATTTCCGATGTATGGGATTCCAGCGTTTGTCGATGAGACGCGGGGGATTCTTCTGAATCCCTGTCTGGAGTTTGTACGCGGAGCGCTGGCGATGGTGCGGCAGGATTTTTCCAGTGAAACTGTGTTCCGCTTTTTGCGTACCGGGATGGCCGGGTTTTCCGCAGACGAAATCGATCGTCTGGAAAACTATGTGATTGCGGTCGGAGTCAGGGGACGCAGAGACTGGGAAAGGGAGTGGACATGGTGTCCGGCGAGTCTGCGGGATGTGACGGCTTTGCATGATGATGCCGGACGAGAGGCTGCGGTCGGACTGGAGCTCTATAATTGTCTCCGCGTTCGTTTTATGGAATGTGTCGGTTCCTTTGCAGAGGAAATGCAGAAGAAAAACCGTCCGCTTCTGGAATACGCGCAGATCCTGTATCGCCTGTTAGCGGACTGTGATATACAGCAGCAGTTAAAAAACAGAGAGAGCGGGGATGCTCTGGAAAGCGCGGAGCTGGCTTCCGAATATGGCCAGATTTATTCCATACTGATCGGCCTGCTGGAAGAGATGGTGGATCTGCTCGGAGAAGAACGGATGGATTGTAACGAATTTTCGGATATTCTCGATGCCGGCCTTTCAGAAGCAAAGGTGGGGATCATACCGCCGGGCATTGACCAGGTACAGGTGGGCGATATCCGGCGTTCCAGACTTTCTCATGTCAGAGTGCTGTTTTTCCTTGGCCTGAATGACGGATGGGTGCCCGCCCGCGGGGACGGCGGCGGGATTGTATCGGATACGGAGCGCGAAATACTACAGAACGCGGGTGCTCAGCTTGCGCCTTCCGCCCGTGAAAACAGCTATATTCAGCGCTTTTATCTCTATCAGAATCTGACGAAGCCACAGGATCGTCTGTATCTGTCCTGGTGTTTAAGCAGTGGGGATGGGACGGCGATGCGGCCTTCTTATCTGGTATCTGTTATTGGCAGACTTTTTCCGAATTTACAGATGCAAAAGGAAATGGAAGCCGGGACGAGTATTAGCCAGGTGACTTCCAAAGAAAATAGCATGCTTTATTTTCTGAACGGCCTGCAGGAGCTTCCGGAAAAGGATCGCGCTTCATGGCTGGAGCTGTATCGGCTGTATCTGCGTGACCCGGATTATCGGGATCGCGCGCGCAAACTGGTCGGCGCGGCTTTTTTGCGCGGGCAGATTCCGGATACGGAGCAGCTGGAAGCCGGAACCGCGAGGAAGCTTTACGGTTTCCCTGACTCAAATGGAACGGGAAATCAGATGATGGCAAGCGTGACCCGACTGGAACAGTATGCTGCCTGCGCTTTTTCTCATTTTGCTTCCTATGGCCTGCGTTTGCGGGAACGCACGGAGCATGGTGTGAAAGCGACGGATCTTGGGACTCTGTTCCACGCGTCGATGGAGCTTTTTTCCAGACAGATGCTTGCCGATGGATGCGACTGGGGAGAATGTCCTTATGAGGAGCAGGCTGCCCGGATGGATTTCTGCGTGGAACAGGTGGCGGAAACCTATGGCGGAGGCATTCTGCATGGAAGCCCTCGTGAGGAGTATACGATCCGAAGACTGAAGCGGATTCTGCGGCGTACTGTCTGGGCGATGCGGGAGCAGACGAGGGCCGGACGTTTCCGCCCGGTTGGATTTGAGATTTCTTTTTCGGATGCTTCCGATCTGGACGCGGTGCAGGTTCGCCTGGATGAGCGCGCCGGGATTCGTCTGCAGGGGAGGATTGACCGTATTGATACCGTAGAAACTGAAGATGCGGTATATGTGAAGGTGGTTGATTACAAATCCGGTACAACGCAGTTTGATCCGGTTTCACT
This sequence comes from Lachnospiraceae bacterium, assembly GCA_021199395.1. Classification (GTDB taxonomy): domain Bacteria; phylum Bacillota; class Clostridia; order Lachnospirales; family Lachnospiraceae; genus Choladousia. The sequence goes on from JAJQIE010000067.1 coordinate 4,233, forward strand.
TTACTATGGGCTTCAGCTTCAGCTGGTCGTATATCTGAATGCCGCGCTTGAAATGGAGCAGAAGCTGCACCCGGATAAAAAAATCATACCGGCTGGTATTTTTTATCTGCGTATGCAGGATCCGGTGCTGGACAGAGAAAAATTCCCGGAAATGTCCCCTCGCTCCGGCCCGGCGGCAGAACACATCCCTCATTCCAAAACTGCTTCGCAGCCGGGAGACGCTCCGGAACGTGCCAGAGATGCGATGATGAAAAAAATGCGTCCAAACGGACTTGTAAACAGCGACGGTTCCATCATTCGGATGTTTGATGAATCAATAAACGGCGATTCCAGGGTAATCCCGGTCGGCATGAAAAAGGATGGGACGCCGAAAGCAACCTCCAGCATAGCGACTACAAAGCAGTTTTCTTCCCTCTCGGAGTATGTGACGCAGCTTTTACGGGAAATGGGAGGCGCGATCCTGAATGGAGAAATCAGAGCGCGGCCTTTTGCAGACCGCAACGGCTCCGCATGCGATTACTGTCCCTATGCGGATGTCTGCGGCTTTGACCGTAAAATTCCGGGACGATGCGCGGCACGGGAGCCGCAGCTGAATGCCGCCGGGGTGTGGGAGAGACTGGAGGAGGACGGCTGAATATCCGGTCTTGTATGGGAAAGCTGAGCCGCACGAAAGACAGATGATGGAATTAAGAAGCAGAGGTGGCGTTGTATGGCAGTAAAATGGACGAGAGAACAGCAGCAGGTGATCGATACGCGAAATAAAGACATTCTTGTATCTGCGGCTGCCGGATCTGGAAAAACCGCGGTGCTGGTTGCCCGGATACTGAAAATGATTACAGATGAGACGAAGCCGGTCGATATAGACCGGCTGCTGGTCGTCACTTTTACGAACGCGGCCGCGGCGGAAATGCGTGGACGTATCCGGGATGCACTGGAGGAGCAGGCGGAGCGGGAACCGGATAATGTACATCTGCAGCGCCAGCTTGTACTTGTACATAACGCGAAGATTACAACCATCCACAGCTTTTTCCTGCATGTGCTCCGCAATCATTTTCAGACAATTGGAATTGACCCGTCTTTCCGTATTGCGGATGAGGGAGAGGTGCTGTTGCTCGAACAGGACGCTGTGCGTGAAACGGTCAACGAGGCGTACGAAAGCCAGGATACGGAGTTTGCCGCTGAATTTGCGGAATTTCTGGAACAGTTTGCGATCGGAAAGGGCGACGCAGAGGTTGAGGAGGAAATTTTGCAGATATACCATTTTGCGCTGGGGCAGCCCTTCCCAATTGACTGGCTGCGCGAGTGCCGGGAAATCTATAGCATCCCCCAACCGCGCAGCGGTTCTGAAATGGGGGATGCGCCCTGCCGCCGAGCGGAGGCGAGGGGGCGATTCCAGAACATCCCCCAACCGCGCAGCGGTTCTGAAATGGGGGATGCGCCCTGCCGCCGAGCG
>JAJQIE010000067.1:5785-8185 GCA_021199395.1 Lachnospiraceae bacterium
GAGGAATTAAACTGGCATCCCGCGTGGCTTGATTTTATTGAGTCAGATACGGCGCTGCGCCTTGCCGATATCCGACGGCAGCTGGAGCTTGCGCTGCGGATTGCGCAGGAGGCGGACGGACCTTACCCCTATGAAAAGGCCATTCTTTCTGATCTGGAGATGGTCGACGAGCTGGAACGCGCCGGAAATTATCAGGAGTATCTTGAGGCGTTTTTAAAGATGGGAACCTTTGCGCGGCTTGGATCAAAAAAGGATGAAAAAATCTCTGAGGAAAAGAAACAGCGGGTTCAGGCGATACGGTCAGACTGCAAGGATCAGATTAATGCCCTCCGGGAATGTTATTATTATGATGATTTTGACGTGATGCGGGAGGATTTCTATAAGAGCGGTATCGTTGTGCGCGTTCTGACGAAGCTGACAGAGGCGTTTATGAAGCGCCTGTCGGAGAAAAAATCAGAGAAAAATATTCTGGATTTTGGAGACATGGAGCATCTGGCTTTGAACGCGCTTGTGATGCGAAAAGAGGTTTCCCATTCCGAAACCGCTGCGCGGTTGGGGGATGGTGAGGAAACGCCCCCTCGCCTTGGCTCGGCGGCAGGACGCATCCCCCATTTCAGAACCGCTGCGCGGTTGGGGGATGCTGAGAAAATAATTGTTCCTACGGCGGTAGCGCTGGAATATGCGGAGACGTTTGAGGAGGTGCTGATCGATGAGTATCAGGACAGCAATCTTGTCCAGGAACTGATTTTAAGCAGCGTTTCCGGAAAGGGCACCGGTGCGCACAACCGCTTTATGGTGGGCGATGTAAAGCAGAGTATTTACCGGTTCCGCCTGGCACGTCCGGAACTGTTTATGGAAAAATACCACCGTTATCCCGCAATCGGTACGGTTGATAAGAGATGTAATTGCGTTTCCGGTGCGCACAATGAGAAGGACTCGAATGTTTCAGATACGATAGAATCTAAAGAAATTACTGGAGACACGGAAAAGGCAGAAAAAGCAGAGAATACGGAAAAGACAGAAAAGACAGAAAAGACAGAAGATACTGAAAATACAGAAAACACAGAAAACACAGAAAACACGGAATGCCGGATTGACCTTCACCGTAATTTTCGCAGCCGCCCGCAGGTTCTTGAATCTGTGAATTCGATTTTTCGCTGTATTATGACGGCACCGCTCGGCGGAGTGTCCTATGATGCGGATGCGGCGCTCTATCCGGGCGTGGAATTTCCGGAGACAGAGCCATCTGTGGAATACACATCGGAGCTGCTTTTGATGGATGGCTCCGCATCGGATAACAGTTTTTCTGTGAATTTGCGCGAGGAAGAAGCAAAAATGGTCGGCCGCCGGATCCTGGAGCTGGTGGGAAGTATGCCGGTACTGGATAAAGAGAGCGGTGGATTCCGCCCGGCACGATATGGCGATACTGTGATTTTGCTCCGGTCGGTCAGCGGTTGGGCGGAAACCTTTGGCGAAGTGCTTTCGGATATGGGAATTCCCTGCTTTACCGGTTCGCAGAAGGGATATTTTTCTACGGCAGAGATTCGGGTGGTGCTTTCTTATCTGAAGATTCTGGATAACCCGTTGCAGGATATTCCGTTTGCGGCTGTGCTTAGGAGCGCAATCGGGCAGCTAACCGATGAAGAGCTCGCCAGAATTCGTCTTGTGGGGGAAAAGGGGCAGAAGCGAGGGAGTATTTCAATTTATGATTGCTGCAGATGTTATATAGAGATGTCCCCTCGTTTTGGCTCGGCGGCAGGACGCATCCCCTATTCCGAAACCGCTGCACAGTGGGGGGATGGTGAAAGGTATTCAATTGATGGTGGGACGAAGAAAAAGCTGGAAAGCTTTTTCCGGACTTATGATAAGCTTAGGGCGAAATGCGCGCATACTCCGATTCATCTGCTTTTGTGGGAATTGCTGGATGTGACCGGTTATGGAGAGTATGCTGCTGCGCTTCCGGCCGGCAGGCAGAGAAAAGCGAATCTGGATATGCTGGTAGAAAAAGCGATTGCCTATGAGGCGACCAGCTATCGCGGGTTGTATCATTTTGTGCGCTATATTGAAAATCTGCAAAAGTATGAAGTGGATTACGGTGAGGCAAACATCAGCTCTGAGGCGGATGATACGGTGCGGATTATGAGTATTCACAAAAGCAAAGGGCTGGAATTTCCCATCGTATTTGTCAGCGGTATGGGGAAGCAGTTCAACGAGTCAGATGTGCGAAGCCGGGTTGTGATGCACCCAAAATGGGGAATTGCCTGTGACTATATAGCGAAAGCTTTTAATAAGGAGGCTTCCGGCGAGCTGCCCCGGATGCGGCAGCCTACCCTGCTGAAAAAAATGATACGGCAGCAGCTTTCTTCCGAAAATTCGGGAGAGGAGCTCAGGGTATTGTAT
>JAJQIE010000142.1 GCA_021199395.1 Lachnospiraceae bacterium
CGCTCACAGCGATTATTTGTAATCCACGAATTTCCGTTTGAAAAACGCACAATCGTACGCTTGCAATGGTTCGTACAGAAGGGGCAGGGGGAATTTGCCTCCTGAGTATAGGAAAAATCCTCAATCGCGTCCAGGCCAATAAAAGTCTGTTCCAGGGTTTCACATTGCTCTCTGGTCAGAAGCGCAGCTCCAATCGCTCCCATCAGTCCCGGATATGGCGCACGGGTCACCTCTCTCCCCGTATACTGTTCAAGCGCACGCAGCACTGCGTCATTCTGGAAGGTCCCGCCCTGCACGACAATCGTATCGCCAAGCGAATCCAGATTCGAAATACGGATCACCTTTGTAAATACATTTTCAATAATAGACCGGCAAAGCCCCGCCATAATGTCACCGGACTCTTTACCATTTCTCTGCTCTGTCACGATACTGCTGTTCATAAAGACCGTGCAGCGGCTTCCAAGGACAGCAGGATTTTTTGACTCAAACGCGGTTCTCGCGATCTCCTCTACCGGAATATGCAGGGAGGAAGCAAAGTTCTCCAGAAAAGAACCGCAGCCCGATGAACAGGCCTCATTCACTACAATATTCGTCACAATACCGTGATCCACCCAGATCGCTTTCATATCCTGTCCGCCGATGTCCAGGATAAAGGTCGCGTTATCGACATATTTGGCGGCCGCTCTCGCGTGCGCGACTGTCTCTACCATGTGACATTCCGTATTCCATGCTTTTGAAAACAACAGCTCGCCATATCCGGTCGAACCTGCGGCGATGATCTCCAGCCTTGCGCCTGCGGCATGATAGCGGTCGCGCACCGCAAGCAGAGCCCTTTTCGCCACCAGCAGGGGTTCCCCCTCATTTGGTGAATAGAAAACATCCAGAAGGTTTTCGTGCTCATCCATCAGTACAAATTTGGTCGTTGTACTGCCGGAATCAATGCCAAGATAGGCCCGTACCGTCTCGCCCGCCTGCGGCAGATACGGAGTAAAAGCAGGCATGGCATGACGCGCCGCAAACCGCTGATACTCTTCCTGCGTCGCAAAAAAAGGCTCGCTGGCTCGGGGCGTTTCCTGCTTTTTCCCCGTCTCCAGCCTGTTTTTCAGCTCATCCGCCGTATATACGGAGGTTCGCGCAGCAAACATGGACTCCAGCGAAAGTGCGGCGCCATAGGCAATCATAATCTCCGGGCGCTCCGGAATCAGCGTCTCGTCAGGGTTCAGTCCCAGCCGTTCCGCAAATACCCGAACCAGACGCGGATTAAATGTCAGCGGGCCGCCCTCAAACACTACCGGTTTTTCAATATCCAGCCCCTGCGCCAGCCCGCCGATCGTCTGCTTTGCGATCGCGTGAAACGCTGAGAGCGCAAGATCCTGCTTCGCGACTCCCTGATTCAATAGAGGCTGAATATCCGTCTTTGCATACACACCGCATCGACCGGAAATATCATAGACACAAGTCCCCTGCTCCGCGAGCGCATTGAACTCCTCCACCGGTGTTTTCAGCACGGCAGCGATCTCGTCAATAAATGCTCCGGTGCCGCCGGCACAGCTTCCGTTCATGCGCATATCGCTGACATTTAACGCACCTGTCGCCGCATCCCGGTTGAAAAATATCATTTTCGCATCCTGTCCGCCCAGCTCAATCGCTGTCCCAACTTCATCATAATATGCCCGCAGCGCGATCGAATTCGCCACCACCTCCTGTATGTACGGGACATTCAGGCGTTCCGCCACTTCCCCGCCCCCGGAGCCGGTTACCGCCAGCCGCAATTCCGCGTCCGGAAACTCCTTTTTAAATGCGTCGAGCGCAAGGCATACACTGTATACCTGCGCCGCGTTGTGTCTTTTGTAATCCGAATATACGATCTGTTTTCTTTCGGAATCCGCCGCAACGATTTTCGTTGTCGTAGAACCTACATCAATACCGACCAGAAACATCCGGGAATCTGATGTATTCTTTGGCATATTTCCTGTTCCTCTTCTCTTCTGATTCGTTTCCCTGCCTGATCCTGTTATTTATGATCCGGTCGCTGCCAGGGAACTGTCGCTCAGCAACGGCGCAGCGGGAAACAACTCCTGTTCTTTCTTATATTTAATGTATTGTAACATGGGGTTGAGTTATGTCAAGTGAAAAAAAATTGTACACATTTCCAAAAATATCGGCAAAGCCCCTCTTTTCTTCATTTTACCGCAACTTTACGTTGCATTTTCTTCCGTTCTGTTGTATCATCATCCCTAAATATATCGAATTTAAAGGGGATGATCTTTTGGCATCGGACGACGCCACCCAGCTACTACTGTTAATTCTGGTTATTTTATTGCTTTTATCCGCTTTTTTTTCTTCAGCCGAAACAGCGCTGACGACGGCGAGCCGGATTCGCCTGCAGGCGCTCGCAGAGGAAGGGAACAGGCGGGCGATCACTGCTCTTGACACGATTGAGAACCGTTCCAGAATGCTGAGCACACTGCTGATCGGGAATAATCTCGTGAACAACTTTATCTCCGCTCTGACCGCATCGCTTGCGATCAAGCTGGCCGGAGACGGCTCCATCAGCATAGCTACCGCGATCATTACCGTCCTGATCCTGATATTTGGAGAGATCACACCGAAAACGATCGCCTCCACATATCCGGAAAAGCTGGCTCTCATGTACTGCCCCATTATCCGGACCTTGATGAAGCTTCTCAGACCGGTTATCTTCGTGATCAACTCCATCTGCAAGCTTTTATTGAAGCCTTTCCACCTTTCTCTGGACGGCTCGCTCAACACGATGACCGAGCAGGAGCTGCGCACGTTTGTCGACGTCAGCCACCAGGAAGGCGTCATTGAAAAAGAAGAGCGGGAAATGATATACAACGTAGTAGATTTTGGTGACTCACTGGTCGAGAATGTAATGGTTCACCGTTCAGAGGTGGACATGATCAGCGATACAGCTTCCTATGAGGAAATCAGAGATCTGTTTCGCGAGACAAAGCACTCGCGGCTTCCCGTTTATCATGAAGATTCGGCTCATGTCGTCGGAATCCTGAATATCAAAGAATTCTTTTTCTATGAGAAGGACGTCTTTGTACTGGAGGACGCCATGTACAAGCCGCATTTTACCTACGAGTTTAAAAAAACGTCCGACCTTCTGGTGTCCATGCGGGCGGAATCCGTCAGTCTCTCCATTGTTCTGGATGAATACGGGGAAACCGTCGGTATCGTTTCGGTGGAAGATCTGCTCGAAGAGATTGTCGGTGAAATACGGGATGAATACGACGAAGACGAGGCAGAGCAGATCCGGAAGATTTCCGAGCAGGAATATCAGATTGAGGGGTCCGTCAAGCTGGATGACGTAAACGATGTCCTTGGCCTGTCCCTGGAATCCGAGGTCTGTGATTCCATCGGCGGACTGGTGATTGAATTGCTTGACGATATGCCGGAGGAACAGGACACCGTCACGATGGAAAATGGTATTTCTCTCACCGTTTTGAAAATGGAAGAAAATAAAATTGAACTGGTTCAGCTTTTGCTGCCGTCGGACATAAAGCCTGAGCCTGAGAATTAGCATTTCCAAAAAGAGCCGGATGTCTGCTGGGCATCCGGCTCTTTTATGTACACAGCGCTCCCCCTATCCGATTGTTATGACACACTTTTATTTTCTCCACGTCCCCCTGGAGAACAGGATCAGAATCGGGAACAGCTCCAGGCGTCCCGCCAGCATATCGAAGCTCAGCACAAGCTTTGACAGTGCGGAAAACTGGCTGAAATTCCCGGTCGGGCCAACCAGTTCAAGCCCCGGTCCGATATTATTCAGTGTGGCAGCTACCGCCGTGAAGCTGGTCGTAAAATCAAAGTTGTCAATGGAAATTATCAGCAGCGACAGGGCAAATACGGCAACATATGAGGCCAGAAATATATTTACGGATCGTATGACAGATGCCTCAACCACATGCCCGTCTATCTTCATCTTCCGCACATGATGCGGATGTACGATCACATCCAGCTCGTTTCGGATGGATTTCACCAGAATCAGAATCCTCTGTACCTTGATCCCGCCGCCGGTACTGCCCGCGCACGCGCCGATAAACATCAGAATCACCAGTATCGTTTTGGAAAAGGATGGCCAGAGATCAAAATCCGTGGTCGCAAAGCCGGTCGTAGTAATGATGGTCGCCACCTGGAATGCCGCATGATGAATCGCCTCAAACAGACTGTCAAACATACCCGAAATATTGATCGTTATCAGCACGACAGAGCCAAAAATAATCAGCAGATACGCGCGCAGCTCCAGATTCTTTAACGCTGTCTTATATTTTTTGTTCCAGAGCAGGTAATAAACGTTAAAGCTGACGCCAAACAGAATCATAAACACGGTCGTTACAGCCTGAAGATACAGGGAATAGCTCCCCATACTGTCATTTCTGACGCCGAAGCCTCCAGTGCCCGCCGTACCGAACACTGTAATCAGAGAATCATACAGCGGCATACGGCCAATCAGCAGGAGCACCAGCATGGCAGCGCTCAGTGCCAGATACATACGGTACAGCAGCATAGCCGTGCTCTTTACCTTTGGCACCAGCTTTCCTACGGATGGGCCGGTACTCTCCGCCTTCATCATGTACATATTGGAGCCGCCCGCCAGAGGCAGGACCGCCATCATGAACACCAGCACGCCCATTCCGCCGACCCAGTGCGTAAAGCTGCGCCAGAACAGCAGGCAGCGGGGCATGGCTTCCACATCCGCCAGAATTGTGGAGCCCGTCGTTGTAAAACCGGATACCGTCTCAAACAATGCATCTATATAGGAAGGAATCGCGCCCGTGATAACAAAAGGCAGCGCGCCAAAAGCGCTGAGCGCGATCCAGCAAAAGGATACCGCCACGAAGCCTTCCCTTGCGTGCATTTTCTTGCTGTCCGGGCTTTTCAGAGTCAGCAGAAGCCCGGACGCAGCGCAGCAAGCCATCGCCGCAAGCAGTCCAAATCCCGCCCGTTCCCGATATATTGCCGCGATCAGCAGCGATGGAAACATAAGTACAGCCTCTATCAGCAAAACCCATCCTACGATATATCGGACTAATTTATAATTCATTTCCGCAACGACCTCTCATTCTCACGCCAGAATATCCTCTATGTCATCCAGCCCTTTTTCCTGTGTAACAATGATGACATTATCCCCAGCCTCAATCCTGTCCGCGCCCCGCGGAATGATAATTCTTCCGTGACGGTAAATACATGCAACCAGTATTCCCTTCCGGATCGGAAGCTCCTGAAGAGAGATACCGGTCACGCGCGACGAACCGCGAATGATAAACTCCAGCGCCTCCGCCTTGCCGTTAATAATTTTATGTAAAGTCTCGACATTGCTTCCATAGGAATTGTTCATAGACCGCGCATACCGGATAATCAGCTCCGCCGTGATATCCCTTGGGTGGACAACGGTATCCAGATCCAGCTCCCTTATCACCTCGTCAAAGGCAATCCGGTTAATCTTGGTGATGATCTTTTTCTGTCCGCCAATTTTTTTTGCATACAGAGAAATCAGAATATTTTCCTCATCAATATTCGTCAGAGCCGCAAAGCTCTCATACTCCTCAAGCCCCTCCTCCAGAAGCAGCTCCTTCTCTGTGCCATCGCCATGGACGATCGTCGCTTTCGGGAGCATTTCACTCAACTCCTCGCAGCGTTTCATGCTCTTTTCCACGATTTTGACACGGATGCCGACCACCTCAAGCATCTTTGCCAGATAAAAAGCCATCGGGCTGCCGCCGACGATCATAATACTGTTCACCCGGTTCGACACGATCCCGATCTTCCGGAAAAACAGATTCGCGTCATTGCTTCCCTCAACGATAGATACCAGGTCTTTCCCATGCAGAACAGTATTCCCGTCCGGAATAATCAGGTCGTCTCCCCGCTCTACCGCACAGATCAGGACATTTTCATGCACCTTTCCAGACAGATCCGCAATCCGCAGGCCATCCAGCACTGACTGCTCCCTGACGCGAAACTTCAGGATATCCACACGGTTTTTTGCAAACGAATCTACGTCGATTGCCGATGGAAACTTTAAATTTCTTGCAATTTCCGCCGCGGCGGCCAGATCCGGATTGATCGTCATGGAAATCCCAAACTTCTCACGGATAAATCCGATCTCTGAATTATACTCCGGGTTCCTCACCCGCGCAATGGAATGACAACTCCCACCATCCTTTGCCATCAGGCAGCAAAGCAGGTTAATCTCATCTGAGCCGGTAACGGCAATAAGCAGATCCGCCTCCTCTATGCCCGCCTCCACCTGGGTAGAATGGCTTGCTCCATTTCCGGTAATCCCCATCAGATCATACTGACCTGAGAATTCTTCCACGATCTCTTCTCTGCGGTCTATAACGGTGACCTCGTTCTCCTCGTTACACAACTCTGCTGCCAGGGTTGTCCCCACTTTCCCCAGACCGACAATGATTATCTTCATTTTTTCTCTCCCGTAACGACAGCCGTCCCTGAAGGATCGCTCCCCTGCGAAGCGATCTGTGGGCTACAGCATATATTCTCTGGCAAGCTTTGCAAACTCCGGCAGAGAGCTGACAATCGTCTCATAGGCTACACAATACGCAAGACGCACATACCCCGGACACGCAAAAGAGCTGCCCGGTACCATCAGTATATGATATTTTTTCGCCGCTTCTACAAACTCCGCTTCCTGATCGACATTCGCAAAACCGTTTTCCACAGTCAGGCCATCCTGCCGCCCGACGTCAGAGCCGGACATGCCTGCACTCCTTACCGGAATTTTCATCCACAGATAAAACGCTCCCTGTGGCTGGACACAGGTAAAGCCAAGCTTTGTCAGTCCGTCATAGAGGGCTTTTCGATTCCGATCATAAAAATCCAGATCCGCGGAACAGTCCACGCATCTGCCAACAGCCAGCTGAATCAGGGATGGCGCATTTACACAGCCGCTGATCCGGTTCGCAATCGTCGCCGCGTCGATCACCATATCGCTGTCTTCGAGCTCATCCGGAATCAGCACATATCCGATCCTCTCTCCCGGAAGCGACAATGATTTGCTATAGGAATATACAACAATGGCATTCCCATAATACTTTGTTACAAACGGAACCACCGCCCCATCAAATACAAGCTCCCGGTACGGCTCATCCGAAATCAGGTAGATCGCGTGTCCGTATTCCTTCTGCTTCTCTTCCAGAATAGCTGACAAAGCGCGGATGGTAGCCTCGGAATAAACTACACCGGTCGGATTGTTCGGATTATTGATGATCACCGCTTTCGTCTTTGCGGAAATCCTTGCCCGGAATTCCTCCTGATTGATCTGAAACGTCGGCTCATCCGGAGCAACCGTCACCAACACGCCGTCATAATTCGTGACATAAGCGCGATATTCAAGAAAATACGGAGAAAATGTGATGACCTCATCTCCTGGATCGAGCAGAGTCTTCAGCGCCACATTCAGGCCGCTCCCTGCTCCAACCGTCATAATCAGGTTTTTCTCTGTAAATTTCGTGCCAAACCGCCGGTTCAGGTTTTCCGCGATCGCCGCACGCACCTGCGGAAACCCTGCATTGCTCATATAGCCATGTACCAGACGCGAATCCTCCTCATCCAGAATGTCTCTGATCGCCTGATTCAGTTTTTCCGGAGCCGGCACATTCGGATTGCCAAGGCTGAAATCATAAACCCTGTCCGCCCCATAAAGCTCCGCCATCTTTTTCCCTTCCTCAAACATCATGCGGATCGCAGAATTATTTTCAAGAAAAGGACGCATCTTCGCTGAAATCACTTTGTCTTATCCCCCTGTACTGTTCTCTCTCCGGACGCCACAAGGCGCGCGGAACATATACCATACTTTACTACAACAGTACAGCCATTTCAAGCACATTTTTCTGTTCATTTTTATCCAAGATTCCGGTAAAAATAGAGGAAATTTCCAGCCGTTTTCCCAACCGCGAGCGCGATCACGATCCAGCTCACGCCTTTGGTAATCCCCAGTCTCCGGCTATAGACAGGAAAAATATGAACAACCTCCTCCAGAGCCATAATCCAGCCACCGACAAAGATTCCGATAAAGGCTCCCATAACCACCAGAAGCCAGGCTCCTGCTGTAAGCTTAACATCAAATACAGTGACAATCGTACCCATTATCGTCCCAAGC
>JAJQIE010000296.1 GCA_021199395.1 Lachnospiraceae bacterium
CTTTTTGGACAGAAAATGTGTAAAAATCATCAGTGTGATGCTCAGCACGATACCAGGTCCGATACCAGCGACAAACAGCTTACCTACAGAAATATTTGTGATACACGCATAGATGATCAGACCGGTTCCAGGCGGAATTAACGGTACAATCATTCCTGATGCAGCCGTAATAACCGTAGCGAACGGCTTGGAATATCCATCCGCCTCCATCGACGGAACCAGCATCTTGCTCTCCATAGCGGCATCCGCCAGAGAAGATCCGGACAGACCGCCCATCAGAGTGGAAAGCAGGATATCTACCTGTGCCAGTCCACCGGGCATTCTGGACGTCAGCACACTACAGCACTCCATGATACGCCTGGTCACACCCGTATAGTTCATAAATACGCCCGCCATGACGAAAAACGGAATCGCCAGCAGGGAAATGCCCTGCGCTCCGGAAAGCGCCTGCTGCGCGAATACGCTGGAATTAATCGTCGGGCTGCCGATAAAATACAAAGCAGAGGCGGAAAGCACGGATATGTAAACCGGAACTTTTAAAAACAGCAGTACCAGCAGTACAACTGCACAAATTATGATCAGTTGATTCATGATTTTTCCTTCGCCTCCTCAAATTCTTCATCTGTAATCGCTTCGATCGTCTCCTTTTCCGTATAATGGAAAAAGTTCACCAGAATAAAATTAAATATCTGCCAGATACAGGAGACCGGAGCAATGCCATAAATCATAATATAAGAAAGATGGAGCACTGCCGTCGTCCTTCCGGTCGCGGCGAATACCTGAATATAGCTGATGCTGGTCTTTCCAAGATAACCCAGCGTAATAAGCGTCACGATCAAAATACCTATATTCAGAATTTTCTGAACAATCGGTGGAAACATCTCATAAAAAATCTCTATTGCCGCATGGTTCGCCGTGCGGAAAGCCGCTCCGGCTGCTCCAAAAATCACCCACACGATCAGTGCCTGCTGTACCTCCTCCGTCCAGCCAAACGGAGCGCCAACCACATATCTGGCAATTACGCCCGCGAATGTCAGCGCCACAAGCGCCACCATCGCCGCCGACGCGATCACCACGTCAATATTCAGAAGCAAAACCTTCCAATTCGTTTTTTTCTCCATAAATACCTCCAGAACGGTTATTATGGCAGAGGGGTACAATCATGTACCCCTCTGGCGATAAAAGCCTGTTTTTCAGGACTGATCTGATTACTCCTCTGCTGCCAGAACCTCTGCAGCAGCAGCCTTGATCGTGTCATAAAGACCCTCTGTCCAGCCAAGGCTGTCTGTATCGTTCTCATAGAAATACTGAGCCGCATCGATCCATACCTGCTTCTGCTCGTCTGTCAGATCTGTGATCTGTACGCCTGCGTCTTCAAGCGTAGTCAGAGCCTCTGCCTCTGCCTCATCCTGAATCTCGTTGTTATAAAGACCAGCTTCGTTCGCACAATCAACCAGAATCTGCTGCTGCTCTTCGGTCAGGCTCTGGAAGAAGGAATCGCTGCAGATCCACATAGATACCGCAAGGATATGGCCTGTACGAACTACATACTTCGCAACCTCCTGGAAGGAACGGTTTGCCAGAGATACAACCGGGTTCTCTACTGCATCAATTGTGCCTGCCTGAAGCGCCTGATATACATCGCCCATATCCATACCAAGTGCAGATGCGCCAAGGTCAGTAAAGGAGGTGATTGACAGGTCGTTCGAGGATACACGAAGCTTCAGACCGGAAAGATCCTCAGGAAGAATGACTTCCTTAATAGACATCATGTCACGGGAACCATATACCCAGTTTGAAGACAGTACGCGGATACCAGCGGTAGAAGCCAGCTGATCACAGAGATCTGCATACCAGTCAGACTCGATAACTGCCCACTCTTCATCCCAGCTGTCAAACGCAAACGGAGCATAGAAAATACCGAAATCCGGTACGCCATAATCCGCAAGGAAAGCGCCGTCCGCAACGGTGATCACATTCTCGCCCATAACCATCTGGTCAATCAGGTTCGACTTTGTGCCAAGCGCGGAGTTCGGGAACAATTCCATCTGAATTGTGCCGCCTGAAGCTTCCTCTACGAGCTCTGCCCATTTTTCAACAGCGATAGCAGCCGGCTCTGTCGTAGCGTTTTCATAACCAACATTGATCGTAATGGTTTCTTCAGCGCCTGCCATTACAGGAGCTCCGAGTGACAGCGTCATAGCCGTAGCCACAACAAGTGATACTACCTTTTTTGCTCTTTTCATTTTTTTCTCTCCTTTTTGTTTTATTATAGCTTACTGCGGGGTCAGTCAGACACACGCCGCAGATTACTATCATGAATAATCCTCCGGGTTCCAGTCCTTCACGGATAAAGCCAGAGCTTACGGATCGCTTTGCATCGCATGCTCATCTGTATTGCTTCAGATATCCGTAAAATCAATCCCCACCTTCAGCATGGAACCGCCCTTTGTGCTGAAGTCCTCAAATGCCTGCGCTGCGTCTTTGAAAGGATATACATTCGTAATGATTTTCTCAAGGTCAACCTTGCCATCCTTTACCAGATCGATCAGCTCCAGAAAATCCTTTTTCAGAGCGTTCCGGCTGCCAAATACATTCAGCTCCTTTTTCTGGAGAAGCGTAAAATTGAAATCCAGATTCTTCTTGCCTACGCCGATCAGCACCACCTTGCCGCCAAACGCCGCACAGTCAATACACGCCTGGAACGTGGACGGCAGGCCAACCGCCTCGATACACACGTCAAATCCATATCCATTGACCGTCCCATTAATATCTACGCTGCCGGTGATCTCTTTCACCGCCTGCTCCAGCGCTTCCGGTCCCTCGTTCAGAATTGTCCCGGCAAATCCAAACGTACTCTGGCTGCGTTCCAGCTTCTCAGCCGCCTGCGGAATATCGCACAGATAAACCTCTCCGCCAAGCGCCTTTGCAGCGTTCGCCGCGAGCACGCCAATCGTACCGCCGCCGATCACGAGCACCTTATCCCCCGGATTGATTCCTGCTCTCTGCACACCGTGATAGCTGATACAGAACGGTTCAATCGCCGCGAGCACCTTCGGTGAAAGACCCTTGCCGTCATAAATCCGCTCGATCGGCATAGTAATGTATTCACAGAACGCGCCGTCCCTCTGGCAGCCCATCGTCTGGTTGTCCATGCACGCGTTGACGATCCCGCGCTCACAGCTGTAGCAGTGTCCGCAGTTAAAATACGGATTGCAGGTCACCACCATGCCCGGCTTCAGTCCAAGATCATTCTCATCAATCTCCACAATCTCCGCCGCAAACTCATGTCCTGGAATGCGCGGGTAGCTGAAATAGGCAAATGTCCCCCTGTAGGACCCCAGATCGCTGCCGCAGATACCGCCATAGAGAACCTTCAGAAGAGCCTCGCCCTCTTTCCGCACCGGCATCTCAATATCCCGTATTACGACCTTGCCCGGTTCATCAATATAGATTGCTTTCATCCGGAACCTCCCTCTCTACTCACTTGTGTCCTTTGTTACATTTTTTGATGTGTTCAACGTTGTATACATCACAGTTTTATATTACACCAAGTGTGCAGAACTGTCAATTATTTTTGATATAAGAAACTATTTTTCATCACAATTCACAATTTCACAGTTCGTTTTTTGTGGATAATGTCAGAGGATTTTTGCGAAATTTTCTGTGCGTTGCCTTCTCTCCGTCCGCGAAGGCGTTCAACGAATTTTAAATTGTAATGGGAAATGGGATATGATACAATGTTTTTCAGGTAAGGTGAGAGATAAATAATGGCAAAGCTAGAACAGGAGCATTAATAATGGGTAATAGAAAAGAATCTGATTACGCAGTGGCGTGTGTCAATGAATTTGGCAGGCTGAAAAATTTATCAACGAAGGAATCTTACCTTTATTTAGTGAACTTTAAAGGCATAGAATTTCTGAAGGACTTTTACGATGTTGAGCATTTACTTTCGTTTGAGAATGTCGTAGAAGACCTGGCAAAAATATGCCGAAATAATGGGGGTGCGATCATATGATTCTTTATCATGGTTCAAATGTTGAAATCGAGAAGATTGATCTGGATTTATGCAGGCCATATAAAGATTTTGGGCGGGGCTTTTATCTTACCACCATAGAAAGTCAGGCAGGAAAAATGGCCTTACGTACATCCAAAATTTACGGCGGGAAACCTGTCTTTTCAGGCAGTTTTCTGCCGGAAATATTTCATTCGAAAAAATGGTTGCGGAAATGGAATATAAAGAATTGACGAACCAGTATTCATTTCACACTGAAATTGCCACAAGAAGTTTGATAAAGGCAGGTGTTATATCTTGACCAGGCAGGCACAATTAATAGAGTATATAACTCAGGATATTCTGGCATATCTGATGGAAGAGAAAGACATAGACTGGCCGGAAGCCATGCGTATATTTTATTCTTCAAAAACATATGAAAGGCTGTATGATATAGAAACGGGTTTATATCTTGAGTCTTCAGCATACGTTTTCGGTATACTTACAGATGAGTTAAAGTACGGAAAAATTATTCAGAGTGAGATTTGAAACCATATAAGCCAACGGTAATGACTCCGAATGAATGATTCACGCAAATGCGCAAGGAATTACTGCTCAGGCAGTCCTCGTCTGACACAAAGTAATACGGCTTACGTTCACTATATGCTTTAAATAGCCCAGGAAATACCATCAGAAAAAGCAGCCGTGCGGCTGCTTTTTCCGGAGAAGGTATCTCTCAAATGGGGTGTAGCAAAAAACTATATAATGTATTGGGGGTTTTACGATAGTTATTATAGCATTTGTTTCCAAATAAGTGTGCACAAACTTCACAAAAACGATGTTCCATTTTTGTGCACATTGTCCCGGAAGGTGATTTGGCAAAAAACTGCGCTCCCATTGCGCCGGATTTTGTTCCGCTTCTTCGCTTTCCCGTATCCTTACTCGGCAAAGAGCGCTTCAAACTCTTCGCGGCCGATTTTTTCTTTCTCAATCAGCAGCTTTGCGCTGGCGTGAAGCACATCCATGTGCTGCGAGATCAGCTCCCTGGCTTTCTCGTGGGATTCATCGACAATCCGTTTTACTTCTTCGTCTATGAGGGACGCGATTTCCTCCCCATAGGAGCGGGTATGAGCAAGGTCTCTTCCAATAAATACCTCACTGTCATCATTGTCGTAATTGATCAGGCCGACGCGCTCTGACATACCATATTTGGTCACCATCGCGCGGGCAACCGCGGTCGCCTGCTTGATATCCTGGGACGCGCCCGTCGTCACATCGCCAATGATCAGTTCCTCAGCTACCCGTCCGCCGAGGCTCACGATGATGTTCTGCTCCATCTGTCCCTTTGTATTGAACATCTCATCCTTTTCCGGCAGCGGCATTGTATAGCCCGCCGCGCCGCGGCCTGTCGGGATAATGGAAATCGTATGCACCGGGCCGACGTCCGGAAGCAGATGGAACAAAATCGCATGTCCGGATTCATGGTAGGCTGTGATACGCTTTTCTTTTTCGGAAATCACGCGGCTCTTTTTCTCCGCCCCGATACCTACCTTTATAAATGCGCGGTTGATATCCGCCTGACAGATGTAAACGCGGTTCTCCTTTGCGGCCATGATCGCCGCCTCGTTCATCAGGTTTTCCAGATCTGCGCCCGTAAAGCCCGCGGTCGTCCGCGCTGTCTCGCCCAGATCCACATCGTCCGCAAGCGGTTTGCCCTTGGAATGCACCTGAAGGATCTCTTCCCTGCCCCTGATATCCGGACGTCCCACTGCCACCTGACGGTCAAACCGCCCCGGCCGCAGGATCGCGGGATCAAGGATATCTACACGGTTGGTCGCCGCCATGACAATGATACCCTCATTGACTCCGAAACCATCCATCTCTACCAGAAGCTGGTTCAGAGTCTGTTCACGCTCGTCGTGGCCGCCGCCCATACCGGTGCCGCGCCGTCTCGCTACTGCGTCAATCTCATCAATAAATACAATACAGGGCTGGTGCCGTTTCGCCTCCTCAAAGAGATCGCGCACGCGCGACGCCCCGACGCCTACAAACATTTCCACAAAGTCTGAGCCGGAAATACTGAAAAACGGTACGCCCGCTTCCCCCGCGACCGCCTTGGCAAGCAAAGTCTTTCCGGTTCCCGGAGGACCCACCAGTATCACGCCCTTGGGAATACGCGCGCCAATCTGAATGAATTTGGACGGCTCCTTCAGAAAATCAATAATCTCCTGAAGATCCTCTTTTTCCTCCTTCAGACCGGCCACATTATCAAAAGTGATACGCTTTGCGTCCGGCGTGATCATTTTTGCCCGGCTTTTCCCGAAATTCATCATTTTGGAATTACCGCCTCCGGCCTGGCGGTTCATCATGGTAAACATCACGATCATGACCGCACAGAGAATCACCGTCGGCAGCAGCCAGGTCAGCACCGCGCTTTCCCGCTCAACCTCATCGATCTCAAGCTCAATGCTGTCATATGTCTCCAGCGTCTCCTCCACAGTCTCGACATTCAGCACATTCACGTATCTCACATCACCGGTCTCCAATACAACCTTCAAAGAGCCGGTTGGCGTCTCCTGATTGGGGGTGATACTTATCTTTACGACCTCATCATTATCCAATGCTTCCTGCAGCTCACTGTAATTCCAGGTCTGCGCGGCCTCCAGACCGCCACGGAAGGTCATCAGAAGCACTAAAATGATCAGGACGCCGGCAAGATACAACCCAATCCCTCTTGCATTTTTTGTCAATTCGTCCACATCTCCTATCTATTTTTTCATTTCACTGCTGCCGGGCTTTCTCGACTGTCCCAAACAGCTGGTCACAGACAGATAAATCTGCTCGGTCCTGCTTTTTCCTCTCTGCTTCCTGGCTTTTTTCCCAGTCGCAAACAGCTGGCCACAGACCGCCTGCTGGGCAGGCTATATGCCGCTGTCGCGGCCTTTGTCTGTGGCTCGCTGGGCGTCCCGCCCAGCACGAAAGGATAATCCTGACCTTTGCAGATAAATCTGCTCGGTCCGGCTTATCCTTTCGCTGCTGTTTGGGACTGTTAGTCCGAAAATTCGACGACGCCGATAAAGGGAAGGTTCCGATATCTCTGCGCATAGTCCAGCCCATATCCGACCACAAATTCGTCCGGTATATTGAAGCAGGTATAATCCACCATTACCTGCGCAATCCGGCGCTCCGGCTTGTCGAGCAGCGTACACAGGCGCAGGGAAGCGGGATTCCTCTTATCCAGTATATCGATCAGATAGCTCAGGGTACGGCCGGAATCAATAATATCCTCTACGATCAGCACATTTTTTCCGTCAAGCGGCTGATCCAGATCCTTTACGATCTTTACTACGCCGCTTGATTTTGTGTCATTGCCATAGCTGCTCACGGACATAAAATCCATCGTAACGGGAACCGAGATCCGTTTTGCCAGTTCACACATAAAAAAGACAGCGCCTTTGAGCACGCAGATCAAATGAACCTCCTTACCTGCATAGTCGTCGCTGATCTGCTTCGCAATCTCAGCGATCCGCTGGTCTACCTCCTGCTCCGACAGAAGAATTTTTATTTTTTCTTTCATACGTCTTCTCCTTCAGATATCTGAATTTTTATCACCTGTCCTGCTTCCTCTGTGACTTTCGCAGCTTCGCTGATCCGATAACCCACCACCCACAGAATATGAGAACCGTCCGCCACCAGCAGTACCTGATCCCGCATGGAACGCGGAATTTTTTGGTCAATGAAATAATCCTTCAGCTTTTTGGTCCCGCCCTGTGCGTTTATGACCAGATAATCTCCGGTGCGTCTCGTCCTCAATAGCAAATTACTTTTTATTGTATCATATGAAAACCATTTCGTATACTTTTTTTCTTCCGAAATTATTTTTTTCAATTGCGGGGCATTTGGCAGCAGCTCCGTTGTCACACGGATACCTCTATAGTAAAGCTTTCCCGGAACCGGCAAAGCAACAGCATCCGGGGTGGCTTCCCATTTTCCGGTAAGCCGTATTCTTCCATACTCACGCACCGCGCGAATCCCTCCCGGCAAATCGCAGCTTCTTCCACAGTCCAATTCCGCAAGCCGCTCTAGCGTTTCCAGATGCACAGAGCCTATGTCCTTCATACTGCCCTGCGCTTCCTGATGCTCAATACCGATC
>JAJQIE010000178.1 GCA_021199395.1 Lachnospiraceae bacterium
GCCGTACCTCATCCAGCTTGTGCGAGATAAAAATAATGCCAATCTCACGTTCCAGCAGCTTCTTTAATATGCGGAACAGATGCGACACCTCGTTTTCTGTCAGAGAAGACGTAGGCTCGTCCAGCACCAGAATTTTCGAATTATAGGAAATCGCTTTCGCAATCTCTACCATCTGCTTTTGCGCCACCTGCAGCGTATGTATTTTGGCATAGGGATCTACATCAATATTCAGGTCGTTAAAGATTTCCCGCGTATTTTTTTCCATGGTCTTTACATCGATCAGGCCATTCCGCAGAGGGTATCTCCCCAGCCACATATTCTCCATTACATTCTGAAACTGAATCTGATTCAGCTCCTGGTGTACCATCGCGACATTATGGTTCAGCGCATCCGCGGGGTTCGCGAAAGAAACCGACTTCCCATCCAGCAGAATCTCCCCTTTATCCTTTGTATAAATTCCCAGCAGACACTTCATCAGGGTAGACTTTCCGGCGCCGTTTTCTCCCATCAGCGCATGTACCGTGCCCGGCCGCACTCGGATCGTTCCATCGGATAATGCCCTGACTTTTCCAAAGGACTTCTCAATATGATTCATCTCTAATAAATATTTCTCTGTCATCTGCATTTCTCCTAAACAGAAAGCGGAGGGAGCTTTCTGTCATTCTCCTCTCCGCTTGTCATCATCTGGTCAGATCTCTTTATTCGTATCCGGCTGCCGCCTCATCGGTATTGGTGATATCGATTGCCGCATAAGGAACATGTATTGCTTTCGTATCGTCAAACTCGTAACCGTCGATTCCTTCCAGCGGATCATTTCCCGCCACCAGATTGGCAGCTACCTTAACAACCAGCTCGCCCTGCGTAGCGGAATCCTGCAGTACGGAGCAGTAGATTTCTCCGGAATCAATGTAATCCAGAGTCTCCGGAAGTGCGTCGATACCGGAAATCGCGATATACTTGTCGGAATCAAAGCCATTCTCGTTGAATCCGGCTGCCTCTACCGACTGAAGCGCGCCAATCGCCATCGCGTCATTTGCACAGATTACAAACTCAATCTCATCACCGTATTTCGCAACCCACGCGTCCATTTTCTCTTTCGCTGTAGCTGTATCCCAGTCGCCATAGTCGCATGCAAGCTCTTCGTACTCAATGCCGGCTGCTTCCAGGCCTTCATAAATCGCATCAGCGCGCGGAATCGTCGCCGTATGGTCAGCAGAGCCCATCAGCATAACAAACTGCAGTACGCCGTCGCCATTCTTATCAATCGTTACAGCTGCGTCCTCGCTCTGGAACGCTTCGATTACCTGCTCTACCTGAACCTCAGCGCCATAGCCGCCCGCGGTTGAAAGCACCTGGTAAGCATTGTCATAAGAATTCAGAGCATCCAGATCTGTTACCTCTTATTGAAGAAGATAACCGGAATATTCCCTGCGGCCTCAGCCTTCTGAATAATCGTAGATGCAGCGGATACGTCAACCAGTGAAAGCGCAATCGCAGATGCGCCCTTGGCGATCATTGCGTCTACCTGATCATTCATGGTCGCCTGATCATTCTGGCCGTCCTGAACGCTGCACTCAAAATATCCATCCGCGGAAGTCTTCTCAATCGCGGTAGCAAGATAAGTGTTGAAATTATCTCCTGCCGAATAAATTGCAGCTCCCAGGATCGGAAGATCATCAGAAGCGCTGACGCTCAGTCCGGAGCCTCCAAACGCAGCAAGCGTGGATGCAGCCAAAACGCCTGCCAATACTTTTCTGCTGTACAACCTGTTCTTCATTTTTTGTCCTCCTTTTTGTGGTAAAATGCGGCAGATTATTTCGAAATTCTTTTTTCTGTCGCTATTTTGACCATTTTTTGTTTCTCCTTTGCTGTCCATTTGTTGATTGTGCTACCATTTTAATCAAACTATCCTTTCTTTTCAATTCTCTATAGCGACCATTTAATTTCGCAAAAACTTACCTATTGCGACCTTGCCCGATTGTGTTATAATACACAGGGACAACGCATCTTACAGGGAAGGGAGCCATCAAAATGAGTGTATCTGATATGAATCTGTTAAAAATGGTCAATCAGGCTTTAAAGGAATCCGAAAATCAGCCTGTCCTCAGTGTTGAGGAGGCGTATGACTCCCTTTTCAGGGATAATGAGCTGTCTACTTATGATCCTGATAATTCCAGATGGGGATTAAACGACCAGATTATCGTGACGACGTGGAAGACGACGGATGATTGTATGCTTCTCTGGAGAGTAGATTATTCCAAACAAAAGGACTATAAAATCACCCGTTCGCGTTTTACCGACAACCAGATGAACAATCTGCACTGTCACAATTATCTGGAGGTCACCTTTGTATTAGAAGGAAAATTTCGTCAGGTTATTTCGGGAAAGGACGTCACCTTTTCCCCCGGCGACATTTACCTGATCGATTCACAGACCATGTACCACGAACGGCTGACTGCTGAAAATGGAAAGGTATTATTCATCGGCTTCTCCAGGAACTTCTTTTCCGAAACCATGTTTTCTTCCGAACAGGTTTACAAAAGGAATCAGTTCCTGAGCTCCATCCTTTATGAGCACCAGAAAAGAATTGACTATATTCTGTTTCATCTGAAAAATCAAAGAAATGAAATCGGCAACCTGCTGCAGCTTATTTTGCAGGAGGTCATGGACAAGAAGGTGGGCAGCAATTACCTGCTGCGCGGTTATGCCACCCGTATCCTCAGCATCCTGGCGGAAAACTACACGTTCTCCATCTCCGCCTCCGAGAAAATCCAGCTGAGACAGATGGTGTTCCAGGATGTGCAGGAATATCTGTTTGCAAACTACAGGGACGCCAGCATCAAAGAGCTCCAGAAGCAGTTTCACTACAGCCGGGATTATTTTAACCGACTGATCCAGGAGCAAACCGGGCTTACCTACACCACCTACCTGCAGGAAATCCGGCTGGACAAGGCCGCCCTGCTTTTAAAGCAGACCGACCGCCCTGTCTCTGAGATTTCGGAGGCTGTCGGATACAACAACCTGGGATACTTTTACCGGCTGTTCCAGAATCGCTACGGCAAGACACCAAGACAGTACCGGATAGACGAATAGAATATGAGCTGTACCATTGCGATAAGAACCGGTGAGTAAAAAACAGACTTCCTTATCCCTCCGCGTCCAGCTCCTGGAATGCGCGGATTGCCGCGCCGATAATCCCATTTTCCGGCCCGCTTTTTGAATATACAAGATTCAGATTCTGCGCCGGATACGGCTTCCGGGCATGCGCAATCACACGCTCACGCAGAAGCTCCTTTGGAAAGCCCTGCATCTGGACGATACCACCTCCGACAAAAACGACGTCCGGATCCAGTATGTTCACCTCAGCCGAAATGGCTGCCGACATATATTCAATAAAATCCTTCAGAAGCTTATCTTCCCCGTGCTTCAGGAACAGATCGCCGATAAAAGTCCCACTGTAGTGTTCCGCAGCGATCCGCTCCAGCGCTTTTCCGCAGGAAAACATCTCTATGCATCCTGAATTGCCGCAGCTACAGGGATACTCATTCAGCGGAATCGGAAGATGCCCAAGCTCGCAGGCCGTACCGTTTTTCCCAACGTATGGCTTCCCATCGATATACATCGCGTTTCCGAGTCCCGTCCCAAAATAACAGCCCACCGCTGTTCCTGTGGTTCCCATATTGTACTGGCGCATGTCATAGGCGAGCAGATAATACGCGTCATGGTCAATGCAGACCGGAAAATCTACCCTTTTTTCCAGCTCTCCTACAAGGTCAAAGCCCTCAAGTCCCGGAAAGTTTGTAGAAGAGTAAAGCATCCTGCGCTTTTTATCGACAACAGAAGGACAGCCGACCGCAATCTTTACAATTCGCCCCGTATCCGCGCAGCGCTCCACATAATCTCTGATGCAGGCGGCAAACGCCTCTACCGTATTCCCCGTACCGTAAATATCAGCGGATTTTCTGACCTCTACATGCGCTGTCGCAAGGGAACGGTTCACGAGTCCCATCCTGAAATTCGTGCCGCCGATGTCCATGCCTAATACATATTCCTTTTTGTCCATTCCTCAATCCCCGTCATCTTTCGGCCAGCAAATAAGCGCCGGCCTCCAAAAGAACAGGAGTTTCCTTTTCGCAGATAATCGTAACGTTCTTCAGATCCGTCACCTTGCACAGAGTCGAGCGTCCGGATTTGGAGCTGTCCGCCAATACATAACATTTTTTTGAATTCCGCAGAACGATCTCTTTTTTCTTCGCTTCCCTCTCGTCGGGCGTATTGATACCGGCAGTCAGGGAAAATCCGGACACACCGATAAAAGCCTTGTCGAAAAACAGATTTTCAAGCGCGGAATCCGTCATAGGGCCGACAAGGGACGACGTGGCAAGTAAAAGATTGCCGCCGACCAGAATGCATCTGCACTTCGCGCCGTCCAGCTCCTGCGCGATCAGCGCGTTTGTCGATACGATCGTGATATCTTTCTGCTTCAGATGCTTTACCATTCGAAGCGCTGTGCTCCCGGCGTCGAGATAGACGACCTCGCCGTCCGAAACCAGCTCCGCCGCGCATCTGGCAATCATATTTTTTTCCCGGATATTCAATATGCTGCGCGAACTGATTGAAGTGTCATACGAGCCTTCCATCTTTCTGGCCGCTCCGCCGTGCAGGATGAGAATCTCTCCCTCATTCGCGAGCGCTTTCAGATCTCTGCGTATCGTCGACTCAGATGTCCCAGGCAGCAGCTGTTTCAGGTCGCAGATCGTGACTACTTCAGAATTTTCAAAAGCTTCCAGCATCTGCCGTCTTCGTTCAAAAGGAATCATAATTTTACCCTTAATGACAAATTTTAACAACCAGTATTATATATCAGCTTCTCTTTTTTGACAATAGAAAACTCCCGTTCCGCCTCCTGTCTCAATTTTCCGGTGTTACAGACTACACCCGGACGGATTTACGCTATTTCTTCCTCTACAGGCGTGACCTGTAACGACATCCCTCGTTTTCTAAGCTCCTATGCCCGCTTTGCGGGTGCCACTATAGTGAACGGCAAAATTCTTTTGTCATTCACTATAAATAATGCACACACTCACGAATTTACCAAATCTCAAGAAGCACACTTTTTTGCCGCGCCGAATGCGTATTGCGAAGCAATAAAATTCCATACGCATTCGTGCGCATTAATCTTTATCATATAGGGAAGTTCGGAGAGCTTTCCTATATGATAAAAAATGGACAGATGAAATACGGATTAACCGTATGGCTCTGTCCATTTTCTGCTGAAGCGCGGGGGTGGCTGGAGCTTTAACAATTGGTCCCGCTTCGTCAGTTAAAAATACGAAATACCCCGAATACCTTTCCCAGAATCTGCAGATCATTTACAATGATCGGCTCCATCGTGTCATTCTCCGGCTGAAGACGGAAATGGCCATCTTCTTTGTAAAACGTCTTAACCGTAGCGGAGTCATCCAGAAGTGCGACAACCATATCGCCATTGCAGGCGCTCTGCTGCTGGCGCACCAGTACGCAGTCTCCGCTCAGTATCCCTGCATTTATCATACTGTCTCCCTTTACCCTAAGTAAAAAGCACGGATCATTTGGCATATATTCTGCCGGAACAGGGAAATAATTTTCAATGTTCTGTTCCGCCAGAAGTGGCTGGCCGGCCGCCACAGTGCCAACGATTGGCACGTTTACGACCTCACGGCGCAAAAGATTGAATGACTCATCCAGAATTTCAATTGCACGCGGCTTCGTCGGATCCCTTCGGATGTATCCATTTTTTTCAAGTGATTCCAGATGGGAGTGGACGGAAGACGTAGATTTCAGATTGACTGCCTGACAGATTTCACGCACTGCGGGCGGAAAGCCGCGCTCCAGTATTTCGCTTTTTATGTAATTCAGTATTTCCTGCTGCTTTGGAGTAATCGTTCCGGGCATATTGTAACCTCCGTACATATGTTTTCTCCAGTATAGCACAGGAAATCTGAAAAAGCAAACAAATGTTTCGTATGCTTCAGGAAACATTAATAATTACATTGAAAATGCTTTCTTGTATTCCTGTAATTGAAATGCTATACTGTAAAATATAAGAATGCAACAGAGTGTGTTACAGGCGTTGTTTATTCAGAATTTATGAAAAAGGAGAGGATTGCATATGTTAAAGAAGAAACTGACTGCTGTTTTGATGAGTGCGTTTTGTCTGGCAACAGCGATTCCGTCAGTTCCCGCGATGGCGGACGGACAGAAGGTGGTGACGCTCGGAGCTGATCTGAGCGAAGAACAGCGTGACATGATACTGAAATATTTTGGGGTGTACGGGGAGACCATTGAGACTCTTACGATCACGAATGCAGATGAGAGAGAGCATCTCGGCTCCTATATTCCGCTTGAGCAGATTGGGACCAGGACCTATAGCTGCGCACTGGTAAATCCGACTACGTCGGGCGGCATACAGGTGAAGACGGCGAATCTTACCTATGTGACCAGCAACATGATCGCATCGACTCTGTCCACATCCGGCGTTGTGAACTGTGATGTACTTGCGGCGGCACCTTTTGCAGTATCCGGTACAGGCGCGCTGACAGGCATTCTGATGGCTTATGAGACGGCTTCCGGGGAAACACTGGATGAAGAGAAAAAAGAAACGGCGACGCAGGAGCTGGTGACGACAACGACGATTTCCAACAGCATCGGACAGATCGCTGCCACACAGATCGTGAATGAGACGAAAATTCAGGTCATCGAGGGCAATGTGGTCAGCACAGGCGACATTGAAGTGATCGTAAATGAGGTAGCAGAAGAGGAAGAGATCACTTTATCTGAAGAAGAATATGCTCTGCTTGTTGATCTCCTTGAGCAGATCGCCCAGCAGGATTATGATTATGCGGAAATGAGCGCTACGCTGGAGCGTGTTGAGGAGAATCTGAACGAGCTGGCAGAAGAGGTCAGCGCGGAGAATTCTACGGATACAGACACATCGGAGGCGGCAGACAGTACGGAAACAGTGGCTGAGGAAACGGAGGCTGAGACAGAGCTTGCGGAGGACAGCATTCTGTTGAATACGGATGATTCCGCTCTCGGAGCAGATGTCGTATTTGACGCGACAAACGAGGCTGCGCTGACGGAAACCGAGTCCTCTGAAACGGAAGCCTCCGAGGAGGTGGTGATCCAGATTGGAGAGGAAACGGAAGCTTCCATCGAAACGGAAGCGGCAGCCGATGACTCAGGTCTGGATATTACGATTTCCGATTCGTACAGCAGTGAGACAACGGAAAACTCCGATAGCTCATCTGATATAACGACGGATTCCGGTGAAACAGGCGGTACGGTTGAGACAGAAATTATCTCCATAGGGGAGGATGCATCCGCAGCAGAATCAGGTTCTGTCGCGGAAACAGATGTGACTGCAGCAGAAGAGACGACCGCGGTGACAGAACCAGCAGCGGAACCGGAAACAGCGGCGATCGCGGAAGTGATAGAAGAGGAAACAGCGGCGATCGCGGAAGTAATTGAAGAAGAAACGGCAGCTGCAGTGGATGTGGTTGAAGAGGAAACAGTTGCGGCGGTGGAAGCGATCACGGCATCTGATCTGGTTTTGTACCCGAATACAGATTCCGGGTCTGAGTTGGCATCTGTTGAGGCCGGACTGAACTGTCTGACTGTTTCAGCCTCACGTACAGATCTGATTGCCGGAAGCGGTTCTGTGACGGTTTATAATGCGGACAATGGCTCCGTGATCGAGACAGTTCAGATGAGTGATACCGCTAAGGTTGTCTCTGAGCTGATTTCAGACAGTGAAAAGCTTTCTGATCTGGGATGGACGGAAGGAATTGAATTCCGGATTTATCTTGACAGCCCACTTGCACAGAGCACTACGTATTATATAGTCCTCAGTGACGACGCGCTTACGACGTCGGATGCAAGCGCAAGCTTCCAGGCATCGACCGACAGCATCGACTGGTATTTTGAAACACTCGATTATGGAATTGGCCTCAGGGAGACTGTAAACGGCATCTTATCAGGAAGCACAGCGACCGGCAGTATCTATCTGGACGCAGAGTCTGGCTACGCGGTAATAGACGCTGTCACTGTAGACGATGCGGATGCGTGGGAAACAACCTCTGTCGATTTAATCG
>JAJQIE010000245.1 GCA_021199395.1 Lachnospiraceae bacterium
TTGCACAGATACGACATTGGCATGATCATGTAATTGGAAAACCGCGGCACATCCGCGTGATTTTTCGCATAAAACGAGACAACCACTCCAATGGTGGAAAACACTGCCCCGTTTAAAAACATAATCAGAAAAGACCATCCGTTGAAACGCAGATTCGTCCCGATCGGAAGCACCAGAAGAATAATCACGCTGCCCGCATAGACTCCGCGCAGGCTTCCGCCGATAATCTGCCCGACCACGAACTGCCAGAGCGGCGTCGGCGATATCATCACCTGATCAAATGCCTTCTCATACAGGCGCTGCACATTCAGGTTCTGCGCAATCGCATTAAAGCTCCCGTTCATCGTTGTCAGTGCGACAACGCCAGGGATCAGGAACTCCAGATAGGACTCCCCGTGCGAGATCGTCTGCACACCGAGACCGAATACAAGGATATACATCAGCGGCGCGATCATTGCCGCCAGCGTAATCTTGTAAAAATCCCGCCGAAATTCGACCCATTTTTCCCATAATACTGTTAAAATTCCCATAATTATCTGTTTTCCAGGTGTTTTCCGACCTTTTCCAGAAACACATCCTCCAATGTCGTATTCCGCAGCGTGGCTTCCCCGCCTGATTCTGAGAGACAGGCAATCGCAGCTTCTCTTTCGTGGAAAAACCGGCTCTGCAGCAGATCCGTACCGTCCTGCGCGGAGCGCGTCGGAATGGATGACGCGTTCATCGTATAATCCACCGCATAGCGTCCAAGCTTATCGATCAGGTTCCGGGGCGAATCTGTCTCCTCCAGTTTTCCGTTATACATCAGCCCTACTCTGCCGCAGAGACTTTCCGCCTCCTCCATATAGTGAGTCGTCAGCAGAATCGTCAGGCTCTGTCCGTTCAGCTTTTTCAGCAGATTCCACATCTGCCGCCTGGCCAGCGCGTCCATACCCGCGGTCGGCTCGTCCAGCAGCAGGATCTCCGGCTCTGTCAGAAGGGCGCGGCACACCATCAGCTTGCGCTTCATACCTCCGGAAAGCTTACGCACCGTGCGTCTGCGATAATCAATCAGCCCGCAGAATTCCAGCAATTCCTCTGAGCGCTCGCGTATCTTTTTTACCGGCATATAATACAGCCGCCCCTGATATTCCATGATCTCATCCATCGTCATATCCTGCCGCATGGAATACTCCTGTGTAATCAGGCTGATTTTCCGTTTCAGTCCGGCATTCCGGCGCGTCAGCCGCTCCCCGTCGACCAGAACCTCTCCCTCGCTCGGCAAAAGCAGAGTAGAAATCATTCCGATGGTCGTCGTCTTTCCCGCCCCATTCGGCCCCAGCAGGCCAAAAAACTCGCCGGTCCCAATCGTAAGGTTCAGATGATCGACCGCAGTAAACTCATCGTATTTTTTAGTCAGATCCCGCAGCTCAATCATGAGCGTCCCCCTGTGCGGAGCATGTTGAAATGGAGGGCTCGGCCACGTTTTCTCTTATCACGATCACGGAATAGTAGCTGGGCTGATCCGGAATCTCCTCCACGCTCCTGTAGCATTTCTCATTGTCCATCCCGCAGTTCTCGATCATCATTCCTCTCAGATCTTTCCTGAGCAGAGCATCCTTGACCAATGGCATTTTCGACGCCGCTTTCATCATAACCTTCGTTCCCGGCAGCTCCAGAGCGTCCTCAATATCATAGGTAGACGGAATAATGTGAAGCTGCTCAGAACGATCCGCCAGGCTGTCTCCCAGCTTTGCGCTCACCGCGCAGAACGAAGGCACGCCATTGATGATCTCCGCCTGATAGCCGCGCTCCTTTACCAGACGATGCACGTAGATATAGGTACAGTAAATCGTCGGATCTCCAAGTGTCAGATATGCGACATCCTTCCCCTGCTCCAGCTGCCCGATGATCTGCTCCGCCGCTTCCTTATAAGCCGCATTCAGCACCGCTTTGTCCTTTGTCATAGGCGTTTTCAGATTCAGACATTCCTTCCGATCCAGTTCCTTCACAATGCCTGCCGCGATCTTATAGCTCACCGCGCTCTCTTTTCCATCCGCCGGCACCGCCAGCACCGGGCAATTCTCAATCGTTTCCACCGCCAGATATGTCATCAGCTTTGGATCCCCAGGTCCCACGCCGACTCCATACAAAATCCCTTTTCTGGTATCTGCTTTTGTCATATCGTCCGTTTCCTTCCCGTCCTCTGTATCCTTATACATTACACTTTCACATTATATTTATCCATAGCGCCACCCCACGCGAAGCGTATTGGAATGGGTGGCGCGTCCTGCCGCCGAGCTTTGCGAGGGGGCGTTTCCATAGCGCCACCCTACGCGAAGCGTATCGGAACGGGTGGCGCGTCCTGCCGCCAACAGTCTTTATCATACGCTATCCACAATATTGTGTCAACCCGAACTGTCCCGCTTTCTGTAACTCAACCGTCCGGTAAACAGAGCCACAGGTTCTTACGATACAGTCTGTCATGGGAGCACGATTTTTTGCCCCGGAATGATCAGGTTCGCATCCTCAATCCCGTTCGCCTCACAAAGCTCATCCAACCGTTCCAGATTCCCATAATATCTCGCGCAGATATCCGCGAGCGTGTCTCCCTCTCGAATAACATAAGCCGCCTGTACCTGACGACTCGCCGCCTCCATGACTGTTTCTTCTGTATTTGTATTTATATCTGTATCTATACTTGCAGCTGCCTCCGCTTCTATATCCATATCTGTTCCGATATTTGTGCCTGTATCTATCTCTGCAGCTGACTCTATATCTGTATCCGTTCCGATATCTGTGCCTGTATCCATATCCGTATCTGTTCCAATATCTGTATCTGTGTCTGTATTTATAGCTGTATTTATGTCTGTATCTGACCCTGCTTCTGTATCCGCAGACATATCCGCCTCTGCATTGACAGCTGTGCTCTCCGTGCTCACAGATATCTCCGCCGTTCCATCCGCTTCCTCTGTTCTGTTATCACTGCTCACAGTCGCATCCGTCAGCGTATCACTGCTGCTCGCTTCCATGTCCGTCGCACCTGTGCTGACTGCGGTATTTTCTGTACTCGCGGGATCGCTCGCAGCCGTGCCCGTCGCTGCTTCAACAGCATCCGCCGTTGCACTGGCCGCAGTCTGCTCACTGGCTGACACCTGCGCATCAGATGTAGTCTGGACATCGTCCCCGCTTCCCTCATCATCTGCCCAGAACGCATCCGAGCCGGGCAAGGTTTCCGCAGCAATCTGGTCGCTCTCTGCGAAAACGACTTCGCCTGTATCACTCGAATCAATTGCCAAAGAAAGACTGTTTTCTACCTGTGCTCGCTGCAGATCCTCAACACGATTCACAACAATCACACCGATGATCAAAACCCCTGCCACAAAAAAAGAACTCGCCAGCTTTAAAAAGCTCCTGCTTCTTTCCTCTGTCTTACTCTTTACCTTTTCGCGGAAGCTGCGAATCGCATTGTCCTGTCGGTTTTCTTTTTCCACGCTCGCTTCGCCAAACGCTTCCGCCAGATATTCCTGCATCCGCTGATTCTGTTCATAAAACACAAAATAGCCCTTTACACCTTCATATTTATCTCCATCCAGCCAGTAAAGGCGTTCCTCCTGATCCTGAAGGTGATACAGCATCCTCCCCACTTCCGGAAAATGGGCGGAAAGCTCCTCTATCCGTCCCGCCGGATATGTGCCGATTACACAGCATCCCAGTATCTCACAGCCGGGAAATCGCATTTTGCGTTCCCTTTCCAGTCGGCTCCAGACGTCAACTGCCTCCGGCTGCGCAGAAACGGTTTCCTGCGAAGCATTTTCCTGCTCATTCTTCTCTTTCCTGCCAGGCTTTTGTCCGCCGCCTGTATCATTTGCATCCGCGGATTCGTTTTCCCGCAGTTGTTCTGTGGCTCCCCGCTGCTTTTTCTGCCCGCTCTTTACCGCCCGAAACACACTCTCATTTTGCTTTTGCTCCGGGAGATCGGGAGCTTCCATAATCCCACGCACAAATACATACTCCATATCCTCTGTTTTTTTATCTTCTCCCAAAAAGACGCCCAGAAAATTTCCGTCCCCCCTGCTCTCTGTCTTCCGTATGTAAGTCATTACATAATCCTCTATGCATATTTTCCTGCTTCCCTGTATATCTCCGATCTGGCGTATGTTTTTCGGCAGCAAATTCTCATTTCCCATAATCCGCACACTCCTTTTTCCATTTCATGCCATATCTTCCGTAAGGATTTTACGATGGGAACCGCACTCCACACACCTTTCTCATGAGCGGTTGTAACTGTGAAGATACTGAACAGTTATGAGCAGCTTCCCATACTCACAATACCTTACCATATACTTTATGCAGAATTTATCATTTTATGGTTAAAACAAAGAAAAACCGGAAAATTATCCTTTTCCTCCTTTTCAGCAACGCGGTGGCAGGGAACCAAAAGGAGAATCGAAGGTATAAAGTGTAGACAAGATTTTAGTACATATCGAAAAAGCCTTGAAAATAAGGGATATTTCGGTATCCAGCAAAATCTTATCTGCACATTTTTTGAAAGGAGGAAAGCCAGATGGCAAAAAAGACGCAGCCGGACACTACCACTTTATATGAAAGGCTAAGCCACGACGATGATTTGCAGGGTGAGAGCAACTCTATATCAAACCATGAGTTAATGTGTAAAGGGTGGTTTCTCCCACCTAATACATATGACTGCGCTCATTTGTGGTAAATGGATAAAGCAGTTGTGGGAAAGGAGTATAAAGCCTGTAACTGTCAATCTTTTAATCAGAAAGGAGCCTCCGTATCCTGGAGCGGGTTATAAATGCCTGGTCTGGCGTCCTTTTTTTTGGTGTAATATATGTAATGCCGTCAGCCGCTTCCTTCCATTCATATGCGTTGTAGCGCACTCTGCTGAAGTTGACCTTTTCAAACAGTTCCCCATATTCTGTCACTTCCAATCTTCGATCCCGTACTTATCCAGCAGTTCCTTTGCTTTCTGCATACCATTTTCTGTAATATAAACAGACTTGCTCCTGGTAGGATGACTGCCCTGCCGGATATAATCTTCTTCGTCCAGTTCATTCAGGATATCAAAATCATATCCTTTCCATGCATAGAAGTCCTTTGCCTCTGTAAATTTCTCTCCCTGTGCAAACCGCGACAGGTAAAGAAGCGCCAGCGTCAGCTCTTTTTCCGCTTCCTTCGCTTTTATTTTATCCATACGAAAAGCCCTCCATGTTCAATGTTTAAAGTAATCAAAAATCTTAAAATTGTATTACCCTTATAGCCGCGGCACAAAACCCGGTCAACTGCCCTTTGCCAATGCTTCGAGCAACGCAGTTTTGCCGGATTTGTTCTTGCCAACTATACGGGTAATACGGTCTTCAACAGTATAAGACTTCTCTGTTAAAAAGCTCTTATACTTGTGTATTGTAACCTTCTTAATTAGCATATATATTCACTTCTTTCAATCATATAGTGATCGTCTAATGGCATCCCTGTAAACATTTTGATCAGGTAAATCAACAGCAGAGAACGCTTCCTGTACCTTGTATACTGTCGTGCAATATTCTTCTACAACGCCCAGAGGACGAATCTTTCCATCCTCTGCTAGAACATCTGTAATATAGTCATAGGCTACAAAATGAATTGCGGCAGGTTGATTAGGAAATTGAGGGAGTTTCTCTTTTCCACCTAACCGTTCAAGTACTCTATCATATACAGGCTTAGGACATACAAAGTACAAGCCGCTTCGGCATAGTTCTTCTCGCTGGAGTACCTGCCCTTTGTAAATAATCTGAGGAATTATTCTCTTCGACACATTTTCCCAGTTTAGCCCAACGGTATCTTTTTCTACAACATTGCGCTCAATCAATGCTCGCCTTGCGTTCTGATAGGTACCCGTGGTGTCAATTGTTTGCACTTCGATAGCTGTAAATTCAATTAACTCACCATTTCCGTCTAAACGAGCTAAAATCCAATCTACATAATAAGAGCCTCTACCCTGACGCTTAGGAAGAGGAAGTTCACCTCCCCATCCATGTCCAAAGACAGCAACGGCACCGTTTTCAACTTTAGCTTTCTCAACAGCCAACCTGCCAGCATACATATTTAACTCTGCTCTAAATGCTTTTTGTGCAATGGTAGAAAGCATTTTGTAGTTTTCTGCATAGATGCGATTAGGACAGCAGATTACATCGGGAGACCCCGGTGTAACTTGTCTCACAGCACATACACCCGATAGCGTTCGATTTGTTTTGTCGCCAAGCGCTTTCGTGCAGTAAGATGAAAGGAAAGGACAAACTTGCCGGGATGTATTCTCAGCTGCGCTTATCGATGTATCCTCTGCACGATATCCGAAAAATTCTGAAATGTATCCAGACATGTGTTAATCCTCCGTTTCCAAAACTGATTTCAAAGATAGACCAACTGCTTGAGCAAGTAGTGGGGGTACAGCATTTCCAACTTGAGCAAATTGCTCAGCCATATTTCCAGTAAAAACGAAATGATCTGGAAAAGATTGTAAACGAGCAGCTTCCCGCACAGTAAAAGAACGATTTTGCTCATAGTGGAAAAATGCCCCCCAGTGTGGATCGCATTTTGTTAGAATGGTTGAAGCCAATCCGTCCGGCAATACTCGGCCATAGCGTTTTGTATGGTCAGATTTTTTGGCTCTTTGCATTCCTTTTGGCAACAACTCATCTGGGATATCTGTCCAATTTCCGCCAGGTTTAATAAATTCAAGCCGCTTTAGATTTATAGGCGAGAGCCGAGGTGCCTCGTGATTTACAACACCGATTGTTCCTGTTCTTGCTCTGCGCTGATAATCACAGAACGCACCACAACGATAATCCTTGACTTTTTCGCCCTGTTCTCCACTTACCAATGGGGGCAGATCACCAATAGCTTCATATACCGTAGTGAAATTTGCATTGGCTTCAGGAGAAGGCGTTTGAATAATCGACTGCCCATCAAATGTACTGGTAAAATTCGCATGAATTGGAGCATGGTAGATCGGATCGGGATATGCCCCTGGCGGTAATGCTTTACCACGAACGCCAAGAATTATAGTCCTCCATCTCATCTGTGGAACACCATAATTTGGAGCTCCTAAAATTCTTACATCTGCACCATACCCCAGTTCGGCTAATGCATCCAAAATTGCATGAAGTGTTGCTCCGTGTTCAAATGAAACAAGACCCGGAACATTTTCAATTAATACAGCTCGAGGTGCAAAAACATCAACAAATCGCAGGTATTCTTTGAACAGATGGTTTCGCTCATCGAGAATGCTTCTTATTGGGGCATTGATTGAAAAGCCTTGACATGGGGGGCCACCCGCAATAAGATCAAGTTCCCCCCTTTCGACACATAACTGTTTACGGACATCGCTGGCGTCCAGCTCACGAATATCCGCAGTATGAACTATCGTATTAGGGCGATTTTTTTTGTATGTTTGTGCATACACAGGTACAATTTCAGAAGCAAACAGACTATGAAAGCCCGCTTCTGAAAGGCCTTCGGAGAGTCCACCAGCTCCTGCAAATAAATCAATCATTTTTAGATTGTTTAGACTCATGACGCTTATCCCTTCTCTATTTTGCAGAATTTGAATCAGTCATTATATTGTTGTTCCAGTTTCATTTTTTCCGGGCTTTGCCATTGATGTATGGCTAATACCTGTGGCAATACATAAGTTTTTTCTTCATGTCACGATCAATCAATAGCTTCCAAAGTTTTTTTATATACCGGGTATTGATGCCTTTCTATTACTATATTTTATTTATACGCGAAATTCAAGGAAAACCAACCATCATACTAAAAAATTCTTGACATTTAGTTTCAGGATTTTATTGTTCGCGCCACCGGCCGCGCGGCAGGCCTTTGGCTGCCCGATCTGCCTGAATATTTTTCTCCGGAATGGATAGACTGAAAGTAAAAGATCGTTTGTCAGCAAAATGCTTCGCGCTATTCATTTTCCTGTGCCGTTCGCGGAAGCATGGCTGCAGAAAGGAATCAGCATGTCCGCCATTGCTTCTATTTTATATGCCCGCAGTCATTTTAAAAAGTCAGAGCCACAGAATTCAGAATTTCTGCCGGGGGATTCTGAAGCCCTGCCGGGAAATTTCGAAACCCTGCCGGGGGATT
>JAJQIE010000280.1 GCA_021199395.1 Lachnospiraceae bacterium
ATCCTCGATCCCCGCAGCTGACGCCATTCGTTTTTGTTCAGCTTCAGCAGAGAACGGTCTTCAAACAGGATATCGCCCTCCGTGACCTGCCCGCCGCCCGGAAGCAGTCCGAGCACCGCGCGGATTACCGTCGTCTTTCCGCTGCCGCGCTCTCCGACTACGCTGACCACTTCTCCTTCCTTCATTGTCAGATTGAAATGCTCAATCGTCGGGACAGGATTTTTCCCATATCTGACCGATATATCCTGTATTTTCAATAAATCCATATTCCGAAGCCTCCTGCTCTTATTCCGATCCCGCACCCCATTATCGATTGCCCGCTGCAGGGGGCTTAAACCCGGATCAGATGGGGGAGCGTTTTACTCCCCCTTCCGAATTATCTCCTCATTACTCTGCCGGTTTGATGTCCGTGCTCAGCCAGTAATAGTCAAATGTCGCGATCTCCGCTCCCGTCACCTTGGAAGCATTGCTGATCATGGTCGAATTGTAATAGCCGTGAAGCAGTACCGCACAGTCGTTTACAAGCACCTGCTCCATTTCAACTACCAGAGCGTTTCTTTCATCCGTATCTGTGGAAGCGATAAACTGCTCATACAGAGCGTCAAACTCATCGCTGTCATAATTGCAGTAGTTGGTTCCATCCGGGTTCTCTGTGCTGTAGAAATTGGAGCCGTCCGTGCCGCCGTACCAGTTCAGCAGAAACGCGGTCGGATCGCCCGTACCTACGGTCGTCCAG
Organism: Lachnospiraceae bacterium; assembly: GCA_021199395.1. Taxonomy (GTDB): domain Bacteria; phylum Bacillota; class Clostridia; order Lachnospirales; family Lachnospiraceae; genus Choladousia. Next base: position 737 of record JAJQIE010000280.1, read on the forward strand.
TTGGAATCGCACAGGTCATACTCCCCGGACTGCATCAGCATCCACTCGGTATCGCTGTCGGTGCTGTTCACAGATACGCCAATGCCAAGATACTGTGACAGGGTAGACTGGATCGCAGCGGCAAAATCAGACAGGCAGCGGTTGTTGTAGGTAATGTAATTCAGGTTGATATTCTCGCCGTCAAGCTCACGGACGCCGTCTCCATCGGTATCCACGATGCCCGCCTCATCCAGCAGTGCGACAGCGGCTTCCAAATCATACGCATATGGGTTATCCAGATCCTCATCCTCGTAAATCAGAGAAGACGGAAGAATGCCTACACCCGCGGTGTACATGCCGCCCACGGTAATCTCGCACATCGTCGTGCTGTCAATTGCCATGCGGATTGCCTGACGGAGCGTATCATTCCCCAGAATGCCGTCCATATTGATATAGGCAAAACCGCTTCTAAGGCTGGAGGACTGAGACACATAGTAAGCGTCGCTGGCTTCAAGCGTTGCCAGGTCACTGGATGTGGTCACGTTCTCAGTCAGGTCAATCAGTCCGCTCATCAGAGACATTGCCTTCGTCGAATCATCCTCAATAAAGGTAACATTAACCGTCCCATAAGGAACCTCTTCCTTCCAGTAATACTCATTCGCTACCATAGTACCACTCTTTGTAGTCGCGTCAAAAGAAGAAAGCGCATACGGACCGGTCGCGATCACAGATGTAGCGTATCCGCCCTCGTGCTCCGCATCGGTCGTGTCGCCATACACATCAATGATCGAATAGAACGGGAAGCACAGCGTCGCGGTCAGATCCGCAACCGCCGTATTTGTTACGATCGTCACCGTGTTCGCGTCTGTATCCGCTTCGATGCTCGCCATATCAATATAGCCGGCCGGCGTAGAGCTGTAATCATCACTGTTTGCACATACATAGAACAGACGATTCAGGGAATCCGCTACCGCCTGCGCGTCACAGGCATCGCCGTTTGAAAACTGAACGCCTTCGCGGATGTGGAATGTCCATGTCATCTTATCGTCAGAAACCTCATAGGTATCGCACAGCAGCGGCTCCACGCTCATATCATCATTGAATTTGAACAGGCACTCCGTGATACCCCAGCGGACGCCCTGCCATGCCGCGTTCTGATATGCGGCCGGGTCGAACGAGGTCGAGTACACATAGCATCCGAAATTCAGCGTATCATCAAACGCAGCCATTGAAGTGACCGGTGAAACACTCATCACCATTGCGGCAGCCAGCACGGCAGCCAGAGCCTTTTTCAGCTTTTTCATTTAAAATTCCTCCTCTATTCGTCTCTCGGATCAAGGACATCCCGCAGGCTGTCGCCCAAGAGGTTGAATATAACAACAGTTACCAGAATCGCAAGACCGGGATACAGCATCATCCACGGCGCCGCCTGCATATAGCTTCGGCCTTCGCTCAGCATCAGGCCCCATTCGGCCTGCGGCGCCTGCGCCCCAAAGCCAAGGAAGGACAGACCCGCCAGCTCCAGCATCATGCTCCCGATGTCGGTAAACGCCGTTACCATCAGCGTTGGCATGACATTAGGAAACAGGTAGGTGTAGAGAATATGGGGCGTGGTAGAACCAGTCACCCGCGCGGCCGCGATGTAATCGCAGTTTTTAATCTTCAGAACCAGGCTTCTGGCCAGGCGCGCGTATTTTGTCCAGCTCACCGCTGTAATCGCGATCACAGCGTTTGTAATGCTCGCGCCCAGGATACCGGCGATTGCAATTGCAAGCACCATGCCCGGAAAGGAGATCATCATATCCGCGATACGCATGATCACCGCGTCCACCCAGCCGCCAAAATACCCGGCAAGGATACCCAAAACAGAGCCTACCACAAAAATGCAGGCGACAAGGATCAGCGCAGAGGACAGGGAAATCCGGCTCCCGTAAATCACTCTGGAAAAGAGATCTCTGCCCAGCTTATCCGTACCGAACCAGTGCGTACTGCTCGGCGCCTGCAGAGCGTCCGTCAGGATCGCCTCATAGGGATCATAGGGCGCGATGTAAGGCGCAAATATCGCAACCAGCGCAAGCGCGATTGCCAGCAGGGCAAACACTGTAAATGCCTTATGCTTTTTTAAAAATTCCAGATTCTTCCGCATATCCTTACCCCTCTCTTCAGCTCTGCCCCGCGCCCACCGCGCCGGACGGAGCGTTGCGCTTCGAACCCCGGTTCAGTGAGGGAGTATTTTTTTTCATTCTCGGATCCACCAGATTATAGGAAAGATCAACCACCAGGTTCACTACCATATAAATCAGCGCAATCCAGAGCACATATCCCTGTATCAGCGGATAATCCATCGAGGAAATTGCGGATACCGCCAGGCTGCCAAGCCCCGGATAGGAGAAAATCACTTCGACTACCGCGGTACCGCCCAGCAGAGAGCCGAGCGACAGGCCGAGCATTGTGATCAGCGGAAGCAGAGAATTCGGGAACACATGCCGCCAGAGTATCCTGCTTTCCTTTATGCCCCGCGCCCTTGCGCCGCTCACGTAATCCTGATTCAGCTCCTCCAGAACGGCTGTACGCACCTGCCGGGCATATTTCGCGGACATGGGAAACGCCAGGGTCAGAGCCGGCAGAATCATAGGTTTGATCCCGGTACCAATAGAAATAACCGGCAGCCATCCAAGCTTCATACCTATGTAGTAGGCCAGCAGCAGGCCGACCCAGAAGTTCGGCATCGAAACGCCCAGGAACGTGTACCCCCGGATGATATAGTCTGCCACGCTTCCCCTGTAAACAGCCGAAATCATTCCAAGCGGAACCGCAATCACCAGCATCATCAAAAGAGACAGCAGAGCCAGCTTTAAGGTCGGCAGAAGTCTTGACGACAAAAGTGTCAATACCGGGGTCTTTAAAGAATAAGATGTACCGAAATCTCCATGCAGGCATCCGGTCAGCCAGTTCCAGTATTGTACCAGAAGCGGGTCATTTAACCCCATCTCCTCCCTGGTAGCCTCCAGCACCGCCTCACTTGGGATCGTGCCATTGACCGCATACATAGACCGCACCGGATCGCCCGGAGCCAGATATGTCAGCGCAAATGTTAAAAAACTGATTCCCACAAGCACGATCACGATCTGCAGGAGCCTTCCGCCGAGCTGCTTTTTACTCATCGCTTTTTCCTCCAAATTCCCATAAAAGAACTTAATTGAAAATCTGCTTTGCCCCACTCCATCATAAGAGAGACACACTGAATCACCAAAGTGTGCTTCCTAAAATATTATGAAAAGCACCGATGTGCAAGCGCGCATCCCCGCGGAGCGTTTTGTTTTACAGGAACGAAGTTTCCTGTAAAACAAAAAATGCACCCTGCTACGGGTACATCTCAAGACAAATTTTAAAAAACAAAATAAAACAAAAAGTCTTTCCTATCTACCGTAAGAACAAACCAATCCTCAGACGCAAGCAGGTCTCCTGACTTAAGATCAACGCCTCTCATCGCCTTCCCACGTCAAACCAAATCGGTTTATTTCGCAGTGACATATCAATGCACACGACCGCATACGGAATGGCTGCTTCGCAGCCTTACGGTCGGCGCAATAGGAATTGAATAATATCGTTTCCTATATATGAAAGACTCCCTATCACAGTGACGGGATCGTACCGGGTTCGCACCGGTTTCCCTTTTAATCCCCAATTAAGGGGAACTTGTATCCTCTATTCAATTTTAAAATATCTAAATTACACATATTTTAGCACCGTAATCCACACTTGTCTATTGTTTTTCCACAAAAACTGTATTGTTTTTAAAAAAATACAGTTTTCGTCAAAATTCTGTAGCAAATATTTCTATAGATATATAATACTCAACAAAATGTTTCTGTGAAAGCCGATGACTCTTTCACAGTAAATCCCCATGCTCGCTGATGCGAGCATCACTATATGTAAAAGCTGATTGACAGATTTTACGCCTTTCATTATAATAGCAGCAGAACGATCCTATTCTGTAACAATTCTGATATTTTAAAGTATCTAAGCGATCATCGCGCTCTGTGATGATTTATTTTCATATTTATCTGCCTGTCTTAGTTCGGATGCGCTTTTGCGCTCCGGCGGGACGATTTTGTTACATTCACAGCTTCCGCTTTGAATGTAACAATTTTACAGCTTTCACAAAAGCCGCCAGCAGGATCTGGTTTCACAACCGGCGGTTTCTGTGGAGCCACAATTTTACATAGGGAGGAAACTTATCTATGAGTGAACAAAAACATCTTCATGAAGAGGATACCTGTGGATGCGGACACGACCATGCACATGAACACGAGCATGAAGACGATTGCGGCTGCGGACACGACCATGCACATGAACATGAGCATGAAGACGATTGCGGCTGCGGGCACGACCACGGCCATGCACATGATCATGCGCACGTCCCAGGACACCCGGACGACTGCGACTGCGAAATCTGTCATCCACATGAGGATTACTGCGACGTCTGCGGGCAGAGCCTTTCCAACTGCACCTGCACGATGCCGGATGAAAACTGCGTAAAGAAGGTTTATATCCTGGAAAATCTGGGCTGTGCAAACTGCGCCGCGAAGATGGAGAAAAAAATCAAGGAGCTCCCCGGTGTGACCTACGCGACCATAACCTATACGACCAAACAGCTGCGCCTCTCCGCTTCGGACCCGGACGCGCTTCTGCCGCAGATTCAGGCAATCTGCACGGCGATTGAGTCGGAGGTAAAGGTAGTTCCGCGCACAAAATCGCCCGGTTCCCAGATTACCAGAACCTACACGGTGGAAAACCTTGGCTGCGCGAACTGCGCCGCAAAAATGGAGAAACGCATCAGTGAGCTTGATGGAATCACCAACGCGACGCTGACCTTTGCTACCAAACAGCTGCGCGTGACGGGAAAGAATCCGGATGCACTGTTTGAGGAAATGCAGAAGATCTGCTCCACCATTGAGTCTGAGGTGAAGCTGGTTCCAAGAGATACCCGCCCAAAGAGCAGAGATACGCTCAATGTAAATGAGATTCTGCCGGAAGCGCGCCAGATCACACCGGTCGTTCGGCTGTCCGACAACGCGAAAACACTGCTCGGCATCGGAGCTGGCGCCGTGCTGTTCATTGCCGGCGAAATCCTGGAGCACCAGGTTATGGACACAGCGTCTCTGCTTGTCCTCCTGATCGGCTATGTGATTCTCGGCGGCCGTATCGTGCTCACCGCTGTAAAGAATCTGCTCAAAGGTCAGATTTTTGATGAAAACTTTTTAATGAGCATTGCCACTCTCGGCGCGTTTGCGATCCGTGAATACCCGGAAGCGGTCGGCGTTATGCTCTTCTACCGCATCGGCGAATATTTTGAGCACATTGCAGTGGAAAAGAGCCGCGGCCAGATCATGGACACAGTCGATATGCGGCCGGAAGTAGTCAACCTTGTCGTCGGAGACGACGTTCGCGTCATTGACGCGGAGGAGGCAAATGTCGGCGATATTCTTCTGATCCGTCCGGGCGACCGTATTCCGCTCGATGGTGTAATCGTAGAAGGCGAAAGCCGCCTGGATACCTCCCCGGTCACCGGAGAACCGGTTCCGGTAGCGGTCGGATACGGTGATGAAGTGACCTCCGGCTGTGTAAACACCTCCGGTCTTCTGAAAATCCGCGTGGAAAAAATTCTGGAGGAATCGATGGTTACGCGCATCCTGGATTCCGTGGAGAACGCGGCGGCGAGCAAGCCTCAGATCGACCGTTTCATCACCCGCTTTGCCAGAATCTACACACCTGTGGTCGTTCTTCTCGCGGCGGCGACAGCAATTATCCCGTCCCTGATCACCGGAAACTGGTACTATTATATCTATACGGCGCTGACCTTCCTCGTAATGAGCTGCCCGTGCGCACTCGTGCTGAGCGTGCCTCTTGCCTTTTTCTCCGGTATAGGAACGGGCTCCAAGCGGGGCATCCTGTTCAAAGGCGGTATTGCGCTTGAAGCGATGAAAAATGTGGACGCCGTGATCATGGACAAGACCGGTACTATCACAAAAGGCAACTTTGTCGTACAGCGGGCGGTTCCGGCTGCGGAAGGAATCTCTCAGGAGCAGCTGCTCTCCTTCTGCGCAAGCTGTGAGCTGTCCTCAACCCATCCGATCGGAGCCAGCATCCTCAGCGCAGCAAATGAGCAGAAGCTTTCCATCGCCCGTCCGGTCGAGGTAGAAGAAATCGCGGGACACGGTATCCGCGCAGTCCTTCCTGATACAAACGCCGCAGTCAACGCTCCTGCCGGACAGGAACAGAAAAACAGCGCCGGATCGTCTACGATCCTCTGCGGCAATCGCAAGCTGATGAAAAAATTCGGAGTTTCGCTGGAAAATTACCATAAAAACGGCTTCGGCACCGAAGTCCTGGTAGCGAAGGACGGCGTATTTATCGGACACCTGGTTATCTCCGATACCATCAAGGAGGACGCGAAATCCGCTATTTCGCAGATCAAAAAGCTCGGTATTGAGACTGTCATGCTGACCGGCGACGCCGAAGACAGCGCGCAGGCAGTCGCGGACGCAACCGGTATCGATGAGGTTCACGCAAAGCTGCTCCCGCAGGATAAGCTTACTGAGCTGATTCAGGTGCGGAATGCGCACGGCTCCGTAATGTTCGTCGGCGACGGGATCAACGACGCGCCGGTGCTTGCGGGCGCGGATGTCGGAGCGGCTATGGGAAGCGGCGCGGACGCGGCCATCGAAGCTGCGGACGTCGTATTTATGACCTCCAGCATGGAAGCCATCCCACAGTCTCTCGCCATCGCGCGGGCGACCAACAAAATTGCATGGCAGAACGTGGTCTTCGCACTGGTCATCAAGGTGCTCGTCATGATCCTCGGCCTGTGCGGCTTCGCCTCCATGTGGATGGCCGTATTCGCGGACACCGGCGTAGCAATGCTCTGCGTGCTGAATTCCATCCGCGTACTGTATCGAAAGAATATTTAAAGACAGGGAGCTTCTATGAAAGACATCACAATGAGTTATGGGGGGCTGAGCGCCGCCCCCGGCGAAAAGATTCAGGGCTATGTCCCGCTCGGTCCCTCCGGGGAGGTTATTCCCGCCACACTGATCAATGGAATCAGCGAGGGAAAAACCGTCCTGATCTCCTCCGGCATCCACGGAAGCGAATACCCAGGTATTCTGACCGCGATGGAGCTGGCACAGGAACTGACGCCAGAGCGGGTCAACGGGCAGCTGATCCTTTTGCGCCCGGTCAATACCGGAGCCTTTTACCAGCATCTGAGCTATATCAATCCGGTCGTCGGCGAAAATCTGAACCGGCTCTATCCTGGCTCCAGGGACGGCTCTCTGGCTGAGCGGGTCGCATGGTACATGGG
>JAJQIE010000210.1 GCA_021199395.1 Lachnospiraceae bacterium
GTCAGCATGAGGGAGCAGGGGTTCTGGCAGGGCGGATAACAGATAATAAGGGGTAAGACATGTTGTTACAACGGGCATGTGGGATTGATCTTGGAACAGATACGATCAAAATAAGAGATAAAAGCAGCAAAAAATTCCTGTACAACAGGAATGTGATTGCATTGCGTGAAAATGGCAGCGTCCTCGCATATGGCGACGCGGCTTACGGTGTATATGAAAAGCAGCCTGGAACGATTCAGGTTATCTGGCCGATGGCTAACGGAGTCATTGCCAACCTGTCAGAAATGGATCTTTTGCTTGACTATCTGATCCGGCGTTTTGGCGGCGCGTCTACACTCCTGATCGCGGTGCCGACAGAGATTACGCAGGTGGAAAAGCGCGCTTTTTTTCAGGTAATGAAAGGCCAGATCGGCACCGGAAGGATCCGTCTGGTCGAAAAGGGGCTGGCTGACGCTGTCAGCGCCTCCCTTCCGGTGCTGTCCAGCCGCGGACATATGGTTGTAAATATCGGCGCGGATACGACAGAGATTTCCGTCATATCCTCTGGGAAGGTCATTCTCGGACAAACCCTGAAGACCGGCGGAAGACGCATGGATACCGACATCGCCACCATGGTTCGCAGAAAGTTTAATCTCAGCATCGGACAAAAGACCGCGGAATCTCTGAAAAACAATCTTGCATTCATGATCAATGGGCCAAAGCTTGAACAGAAGGTGTTCGGAATTCATACGCTTTCCGGTCTGCCAAAATCCGAGGTGATTCCTTCTCTGGCCGTCAGTGTCGCCATTATAGATACCGTTGATTCCATTGTTGAGAGCATTAATTCCATTTATAACCGCATTCCGCCACAGCTGATGAAGGACATTTCCCGCGAGGGAATCTATCTGAGCGGAGGAGTATCCATGATACTGAATCTTCCGGAATATATACGCAGAGAAATAGGGATTCCCCTTCACCATATCCAGGATCCTAAGTACAGTACAATACGAGGTCTTGTTGAGATTATGAACAACAGAGATTTAAAACCCATCACTTATACGCTGAATGATCTGGCCGTGATGCGTTAATGGGCTGCCGCCTCTGCTCACCGCGGAACGGTATGGAATGAGGTAACTGATTGCGATGAAGAAAAAAACAAATGAAACATTAAAAAATAAATATCTGCTTATTGGCCTCAGCGTATTCTGTGTGGCTCTGATTATTATTTCTTTTGTAAACAGCGACGTAGTTGCTCCGGTGAAGCAGGTCAGCGGATATCTGGTTACTCCGGTGCAGAAAGGGATCAACAGCTTTGGCACCTGGCTGTCCGGACTCACAGACAATTTTGAGGACGCAGAGACGCTGCGGGAGGAAAATGAATCCCTGAAAGAACAGGTGGCGACTCTGACTGAAGAAAACAGCCTGCTCACACAGGATCACGAGGAGCTGGAGCGTCTCCGGGTGCTCTATGATCTGGACGAGCAGTATTCCGACTATGAAAAGGTGGGAGCAAATATTATCGCAAAAGAATCCGGCAACTGGTTCAACCTCTTTACGATTGACAAAGGCTCAAACGATGGCATCGAGAAGGACATGAATGTCATAGCGGATGGCGGTCTGGTCGGTATCGTCACGGAGGTCGGTGCGAACTGGGCGACTGTGCGTTCTATCATTGATGATGAAAGCAATGTCAGCGCCATGGTTTCCACTACTTCGGATCAGTGTATGATTTCCGGCGATCTGACGCTGATTGATGAGGGCTCTCTGGAGCTGTCGCGTCTGACAGACGCCGATAATGCCGTACATGTAGGTGACAAGGTGGTTACCTCCTACGTCAGTGAGAACTACCTGCCAGGTATTCTGATCGGGTATATCAGTGAGCTGAACAATGATTCCAACAATCTGACCAAATCCGGCTATATCACACCGGTAGTGGATTTCAGGCATTTGCAGGAGGTGCTTGTCATCCTGGAGCTGAAGGAATATGTTGCTTCGGATTCCGCCTCGGAAATGGAGGCTGTTTCGGAGACGGAGTCTGAAACAGAGACACCGTAGCCGCTGTTCCTGTTTTAGAGAGGGAAGTTATTTATGAAACGCAAGCTTGTTATGGCTCTGCTGATCGTGGTCTGTGTTCTTTTACAGGCCTCTGTCTGCCCGATGATTGCGATAGGCGAGATCAAGCCAAATCTTCTTATTATTCTGACCGTTTCATTTGGCCTGATGCGCGGAAAAAAAGACGGAATGACGACCGGTTTTTTCTGTGGACTTCTCACAGATATCTTTTTTGAAAGTACGCTTGGCTTCAATGCGCTCATTTATCTCTGGGTAGGCTATCTCAGCGGATATTTTTTCCGTATTTTTTATGATGATGATATTAAAACACCACTCTTACTGATCTCTGTCGGTGATTTGGGATATGGCATCATTCAATACGTTTTTCGCTTTTTGATGCGCGGACGTATGAATTTCTTTTTTTATCTTGGGCGCATCATCTTACCGGAGGTGGTCTATACCCTGATACTGACAATTATCTGTTATCAGATATTTTACCGGATTAATGTGAAGCTTGCCTTATCAGATGGCTGACCTCGATATTTACTTCCGGGATATTCATCTGCTGCATTCCACCGAAAAAAGGAGGCGCAAAAGGGTTTGTTTAAGCATCTGAAGAAAAGAACTGCGAAATCCCCTGTAAATTCACGCATCATCGTCCTTGCCGTCGTTGCCGTTCTTCTGGCTGCCTTTGTTATTCAGCGGCTTTTCTATCTGCAGATCGTGATGGGCGAATCCTATCAGGAGGATTTTTCATTGTCCATTCTGAAGGAAAAGACGATCAGCAGTGCCCGTGGCAACATCTACGACCGGAATGGCGTTCCGATCGCCTACAATGAGATTTCCAATTGTGTGACATTTGAGGATAATCAGACGTACAATACCACAAAGGAAAAGAATCTGTCCATTAACAGTACGCTCTATCATCTGATAAAGCTGATCGAAGAAGAGGGGGATTCGGTAGATTCGGTCGTGGAGGATTTTAAGGTATCTCTTCTGGACGACGGAAGCTGGGCCTACAATGCAAGCGGTTATACCCTGAACCGCTTTAAGGCCGATATCTTTGGAGAATCAGACATCGGCGATCTGGAGGCGGATGAGCTGAATATCGAGGCGGAAGACCTGATGGAGCTTTTGTGCTCAGATGATTATTACGGGATTCTGGATCCGTCAATTACCGATGAGGAGCGGGAGGAATATGATCTGCCGGATTCCTTTACGGATGAGGAGGTGCTCCAGCTTACCGCGATGCGCGCCAGTATTGCCGCTTACAGCTACCAGCGCTATCAGGCGGTAACGATCGCGGAAGGTGTCAGCGACCAGACAGTAGCCCGTATTCTGGAAAATATTTCGGATTATCCGGGTGTTGACGTTTCCGAAGAATATACACGGGTATATGACTACGCGGAGTGTATGGCCGGGCTGATCGGATATACCGGACAGGTTTCCTCGGAGGAGCTTGAGGAGCTTCAGGAAATAGACAACTCCTATACCTCGACGGATATTGTCGGTAAATCCGGTCTGGAAAGCGTTTTTGAGACGACCCTTCAGGGAACAAAGGGTTATGAGGAGCTCTATGTCAACAATGTCGGCCAGACCCAGGAGGTTATTTCTCATGTAGACGCGCAGGCCGGCGATGATCTGTACCTGACGATTGATGTAGAGCTTCAGCAGGCCGCTTACCAGATGCTCGAACAGGAGATAGCCGGTATCCTCTGGTCCAAGGTGATTCCGGTAGAGGAATACGATACGGAGAATCTGACGTCCGCCGACGACGTCTATATCGCCTACTATGACTTATATTATGCGCTGTTTGAGAACAATATCCTGAGCGTAAGCCATCTGCAGTCAGCGGATGCTTCCGAAAATGAGCAGGCTGTTTATCAGGCTTTTTTTACAAAAGCAGCCGAGATATTTGAAGTGATCAAGCAGGAGCTGCTGACGGATACGCCGGCTATTTACAGTGAGCTGGATGAAGAATACCAGGTGTATGTTTCCTACATTGTAAATGATATGCTTATGGACGATACCGGTATTCTGAATGAGGACGCGATTGATAAGACAGACGCGACCTACATCGCCTGGACGGAGGATTCCAGCATCAGTCTGAAGGAGTATCTGACCTACGCGATCTCCCAGAACTGGATCGATGTGTCAAAGCTGAATGTGGATGAGGAATATCTGGATTCCGATGAAATGTATACCGCTATCGCGGACTACATTGCGGACTATCTGTATGAGGATGACGATTTCTGCCGCCAGGTGTACCGCTATATGCTGAAGGAGCAGCGTATTACCGGTGAGCAGATCTGTATGCTGCTTTTTGACCAGGGCGTGCTGGAAATGAATACAAGCCAGTATGAGCGCCTTGAGAGCGGTTCTTTAAGCGGTTACACGTTCCTGATGGATAAAATCCAGACTCTTGAGATCACACCGTCGCAGCTTGGTCTTACGCCCTGTTCCGGTACTGTTGTGATTACGGACGTCAATTCCGGGGAGGTGCTCGCCTGTGTCAGCTATCCTGGCTACGACAATAACCGGCTGGCAAATGAAATGGATGATGAATATTATTATCAGCTTTTAGGCAACAGTTCATCCCCGTTTTACAGCAGGGCGACGCAGGAAGCGATCGCTCCCGGCTCGACCTTTAAAATTGTCTCCGCCGCAGCGGGCGTTACCGAAGGCGTCATTACGGTCGGAGAGGGAATTACCTGTACGGGTACCTTTGACCTGGTGGAGCCGGAAATCAACTGCTGGAATACTTCCGGACATGGCACGCTTACCGTGCAGACGGCAATCACAAATTCCTGCAACTATTTCTTCAACACGGTGGGATATCGTCTGAGCACGCTGAATGGCGAATATGACGATGATGCCGGGATTAAGCTGCTTACCAAATACGCCGCCATGTTTGGCCTGGATGAAACCTCAGGGGTAGAGGTTTCGGAAACCTCTCCGCAAATTGCGGACTCCTCCGCCGTACCCGCGGCAATGGGGCAGTCGAACCATGCATTTACCGCTACGCAGCTTGCACGTTATGTCAGCACGATAGCAAACAGAGGTACCAGCTATTATCTGACGCTGGTGAAATATACATCTGATTCCTCCGGAAGCGTTCTGGAAGAGAATGAACCGGAGATCGGGAGCACTGTAGATCTGAGTGATGAGCTATGGGACGCAATCCACGCGGGTATGCGCGGTATGGTTCAGAACAGCGACGCTTTTTCCGGCTTCTCCGGAGTAGCAGTAGCCGGAAAGACCGGTACTACACAGATTACGACCAGTCAGCCGAACCACGCGACTTTCATGGGATTTGCGCCTTATGACGACCCGGAAATCGGCATTGTCGTCCGCATCGCAAACGGATATACCTCCGCGAATGCCGCGGCGCTTGCGCGGAATGTGATCTCATATTATTATGGGATTGAAGATGCAGACACCCTGATTACCGGAAAGGCTTATACCGTAGATACCGATACGGAGTGGGAGGACTGACCCGTCAGGAAGCTACAGATTGAGACGACACACACCAGTATACCGCATCGTAGGAGCATGTGCATAATGCGCATGAAATTGCGATACAGGCGACTGGATAAACTGGAAAAGAGGAAGCAGCATGAATCGCAGCGCAGTAATTCTCAAAAGTAATCCCCATGGGTTGATCATCCATCTTTCTCCGGATCTGCCTTTTTGTGAACTTCTTGAGGCGGTAGGAGAGAAGTTCCGTGTGTCTGCCGGCTTTTTCAAAAATGCCCGGCTTGCGCTGACCTTCAGAGGAAGGACACTTACAAAAGACCAGGAAGCCCAGCTTGTAGATGCAATCGTGCAAAATTCCTCGATAGAGGTGCTTTGCCTTGTAGATGAGTCAAAGGAGACGGCTGATTACTATAAAAAAGCCCTGGAGCATGCTCTGGAGAGAAAACGGGAGGATGAGGGGCTGTTTTACCGCGGCACGCTTCGCTCCGGGCAGACCCTTGAGACTGAAACCAGCATTGTCATCCTTGGAGATGTCAATCCCGGCGCAAAGGTTACCTCAAAAGGAAACATTGTTATTCTTGGCTGCTGCATGGGGAACGTTTATGCGGGTGCCGGCGGCGACCAACGATGTTTCGTAACGGCTCTTACCCTGAAGCCGGCGCTGTTAAAGATTGCGGGGCGGGCTGCCAGAAGCGCGATTGTAAAGAAAAAGGACACGGGAGAGTACCCGGTCGATCCTCAGATTGCGTTTATCAGGGATGAGCAGCTCCAGGTCAGATCCATCACCAATGAAACCCTGTGCGAATATTTTGCTTAAAGCGAACGCGCAAAAAGATTTACTTACAGAACGCATACAGGTATGCGGACAGCAGATATTTCGTATATGGAATTGGAGGATCCGTTATGAGTGAAGTAATAGTGATTACATCAGGTAAGGGCGGGGTGGGAAAGACCACATCTACCGCAAATATCGGCGCCGGTCTGGCGCGCCTGAATAAAAAGGTGGTTTTAGTGGACACAGATATCGGCCTGAGAAATCTTGACGTGGTCATGGGGCTGGAGAACCGGATTATTTACAATCTCGTAGTCGTGGTAGAGGGAAACTGCCGCGTAAAGCAGGCCCTGATCCGTGACAGGCATTATTCCGGGCTGTACCTTCTTCCCTCCGCGCAGACGCGCGATAAAAGCGCTGTCGCACCGGAGCAGATGATCAAGCTGGCGGACACGCTGAAGCAAACGTTTGATTATATCATCATGGACTGCCCGGCCGGGATCGAACAGGGATTCCGCAACGCTATCGCAGCGGCCGACCGGGCGATCGTCGTTACAACGCCAGAGGTTTCCGCGATCCGCGACGCTGACCGGATTATCGGTCTTTTGGAGTCGTCTGGCGTCCGGAAAATTGACCTTATTGTCAACCGTATCCGCATGGATATGGTAAACCGGGGAGAAATGATGTCGGTCGAGGATGTGCTTGATATTCTTTCTGTAAATCTGATCGGCGCGATACCGGATGAGGAAAGCGTTGTCATAGCTGCAAACCACGGCGAGCCTGTACTCGGAAGCGATACCAGTGCCGGGAGCGCTTATCTGAATATTTCAAGGAGAATTCTCGGAGAGACAGTTCCGTTGATGGATTTGAATGAACATATCTCCTTATTTCACCGTATTGCGGGACTGCTTGGGAAAAAATAAAATTTTCGTGACAAATGTCTGGTGTTGATGGTAAAATGGGAGGCATTAATGAAAAGAATCCGGAAACAGGTTTCATATACGTCACGAGAAATAGCAAAGACACGCGCCGGACTTACTGTAGCGGCGGATCGAATGGATTGCAGTCCGGAGCTTTTTTCGCAGATGCGTCATGAGCTTTACGGTATTCTATCTAAATATATCAATACGGATGACGACAATGTCAGAATACAGCTGACTTTTTTTTACAGGATGAAACGGGGAATTTCGGATGCTAAAACAATACAGATTAAGTGATTACAATTTTCGGCTGATTTTATGGGTGACAGCGCTGTCCGTTCTTGGTATACTGGTCGTCGGCAGCGCAGAATCCGATTATATGACGAAGCAGACATTCGGGTTTGTGCTTGGTATCATTCTGATGGTCGTTATATCGTTGATGGACTATACCTGGATTCTCAATTTCAGCTGGTTTATTTATCTTGGAGCAAACCTTCTGCTGCTTCTGGTAATTGTCAGCGGGTTTGGCTCTTCCGGAGGCGGTGCGACACGGTGGCTGGAAATCGGCGGGCTTCGCTTCCAGCCATCTGATATAGCCAAAATAATGCTGATTCTTTTTTTCGCCAGATTTTTTGAGGACAGAGAAGAGAAGATCAATACCTTCCGCACAATCCTCTCCTCATTGATCCTGATCGGGATTCCGCTCTTTTTGATCCTCAGAGAGCCTGATCTTTCCACTACGATTGTATTGGCTCTCATCTTTTGTGCCCTTATCTTTGCGGCCGGTTTAAGCTATAAAATCATTGCGGGGATTCTGATTGTGTTTATTCCGGTAGCTGTGATTCTGCTC
>JAJQIE010000012.1:0-3844 GCA_021199395.1 Lachnospiraceae bacterium
GTTCTATACCTTTGACCTGAAAAAATATATCGCGGACAGGGACTTCTACTTTGATTTCACTTCCTTTGTACCGGGACATTTCTTCTATACACAGAGCAGGCTGGAGCAGGCCATCGTGAACCAGGATTTCGCCCAGGAAAAGGTGGAGGCTTTTAAGAAGAGATTCTTTGACGACTTCGATGGAAAGTCAACAGACCGCGTGGTCGCGCTGCTTTACAGGGCGATGGACATAGAATATATATGAAAATGGAGAAATCATATGAAATATGGCATATTATTAAACAAAGGAAACGTTAATATCGGCGATGATATTCAGGCATTCGCCGCGACGCAGTTCCTGCCTTCTTTTGATTATCTGGTGGAGCGTGAGCATATTGATGACTTTGTCTCGGATGACGGGGAGCCGGTGGGTGTCATTATGAATGCCTGGTATATGTGGGCAAAATGGAACTGGCCGCCTTCAAAATACATTTATCCATGCTTTGTCGGCTTTCATTATGCGGATCACCAGCTTTCCAAGCAGCCGGGTTCCCCCTTTAAATATGAATTTTTAAATGGGATCGGCGGTCAGTACCTGAAGGATTACGCGCCGATCGGATGCCGGGATTATTATACACTCGATCAGCTGCAAAAGCTGGGGATTCCTTCGTACTTCAGCGGGTGCATTACCCTGACCCTTCCGAAAATGCCTGAGCGCAAGAACAAGGGAAGCTACATCTGTCTGGTCGATCTGGATCCGTGGGTGGAGAAGCGCATAAAAAAGATGCTGGCAAATGAAGACATTGAGATCAAGGTTGTTTCCCACAGAAGGGACAGGGACATGGACATGCCCTGGAACGAGCGAAAGAAGATCGTGACGAATCTGCTGACGCTCTATCAGAACGCGCGCTGTGTTGTGACCAAAAAGCTTCACTGCTCTCTCCCCTGCCTCGCTATGGAGGTTCCTGTTCTCTTAATCAAACAGATGGAGGATGATATACGCTTTACTCCATACTACGATTATTTGCATCACGTCAGAACAAGTGACTTTATGGACGGAAACTTTGAGTATGATTTCTTAAACCCGCCGGCGAATAAGGACGATTACAAGCCATGCAGAGAAGCGCTGATCCAGTCCATACAGACATTTGTAGAGCAGACAAAGGATCTGAACGCAACCGTAGAGGAGCTGGATAAAACGACCTACTCACCGCAGGAGCTGCTGCAATGGCGGCACGATCTCATGAAAGTATCCATGGATCAGTGGCTGGTAAAATATCGTGACCTCCAGAAAAAATACACCAGCCTGCAGAAGGAAGAGAAAAAAAATCTGGCGCTGATCAAAAAAATGCGATCAAATTCCGAGGCAAATGAAAAGCTTTGCCAGGAAAAGGAGGCCTCCGAAAAAGAAAAAACAGAGAAGGAGGCGGATTCCGATTCCCAGCGTATTGTCAAAAAGGCAAAGCGTATTGTCAAAAAAGTGGTAAGGATGTTTCAATAGCACACTTTTTTGCCGCGCCGAATGCGTATTGCGAAGCAATAAAACACCATGCGCATTCGTGCGCATATATAAAGCTGATTGCTTCGTTCCTTCGGAATCTACGCTCCGCTTCGGTCGGCGCTAAACGAACGTCCACTGGACGTTCAGCGCCTCGCAATCATCTCAGATATGGAACCGCTCCCTGATCTGCGCGCGCGTCGGCATTGAATCCTGCGCCCCGACGCCGGAAATCGTGAACGCGCTGCAATAGGACGCAAACAGTCCGGCGTCGAAAAGATCCATCCCGTTCAAAATCCCGTATGCGAATCCGCCGATAAAGGAATCCCCGGCTCCCGTCGTCTCTACCACCTCTGTCTTTGCGGCAGGGATGTACTCCATTCTGTCCTTCCGCGCGATCACCGCGCCGTCCCCGCCCAGCGTGCAGACCCAGCAATTCCCGTATTTCTGCGTCAATTCCGCCAGCGCGGCTTTCGCTTTCTCCACCGAATCGATCTTCCGCCCCGCGTAAAAGGAACATTCCACTTCATTCACGACAAAATAATCGCAGTCGCGAATCAGAGAATCCTCCAGCGCGGCAGCCGGAGCCGCGTTCAGAAGAATCTCCGTTCCATGACGTTTTGCCGTTTCCACCGCCGCGGAAACCACATCCATGGGAACCTCAAGCTGCAGGATCAGCAGGTCCGCTTCCGCAATCTTATTTTCCACCCGGAGAATATCCTCTCCTGTCAGTGCGTAATTTGCCCCGCGGCAGATTACGGAAAACACACGTCCGTCCGGCAGGACGTTGACGATCCCCTTTCCTGTCTCCTCCGTTTCCGATATCTTCAGGGAACAGACGTCTACGCCAGAACCGGCAAGGCTCTCTTTGCACTTTTGCCCGCCCCAGTCCTTACCGATGCAGCCGATCATTGTCGTCGGCACGCCCAGTCTGGCGGACTGCACCGCCTGGTTTGCGCCCTTTCCTCCGGGAGCGCTGTCAGAAGAAACCGCCGTCGCAGTCTCACCGATCACCGGCATTTCCCTGAGTCCCAGAAACATATCATAATTCAGGCTCCCGGCCACAACAACCCGTTTCATGCTTCCTCCTGCTTCTTCGTTCTCGACTCAAATCTGTTCTGAATAACTTCAAGGAAGGCCGCTATTACGATAATCGCGCCTGTCACAATATACTGATAGAACGTGTTGATATTCAGAATGATCATTCCTACCTTCAGCGCGGCCAGAAGCAGCGCCCCAAACACCGTGCCGAGGATAGAGCCCTTTCCTCCTGCCATCCTGGAGCCGCCGATTGCGCAGGCAGCGATCGCGTCCAGCTCATAGCCCTCGCCCGCCGCCGGGTTTCCGCTTCCCAGGTTGGAAAGGCTGACCGCTCCGGCAAGTGCGGCGCAGAATCCACATATCATATACGCACGGATCTTGACCCAGTCGATCGAAACACCGGAAAGACGTGCCGCCTCCTCATTGCCGCCGACCGCATACATGTAATTGCCAAAGCGGGTTTTTGACAAAAGGATTCCCGCTATGATGGCTACCACAAGGAACACAAATACATAGATATAGATTCCGCCGAATACCTTCTTATTAAAAATCACGCGGTAGCTGTCCGGCACGCCCGTCACGGGAACGCCGCCCGTAACAACATACGCAATACCGCGGAACACATCCAGAGTACCCAGTGTAGCGATAAAGGGCTGAAGCTTCAGCTTCGTGACAAGCAGCCCGTTGCAGGCACCGGCCGCGCAGCCCATCGCAAGCCCTACGATCAGAGCCAGCACCGGATTCAGGCCGGATACCGTCATGGACGCGATCGCCACGATAACAATACCATACACAGCGCCTACAGACAGATCAATTCCACCGGTCATAATCGCGTAGGTCATTCCGACTGCGATAATTCCATTAATGGTAGACTGCTGAAGAATCAGCAAAAAGTTCGACCAGGTCAGATACGAGGAATCCATGATCGTAAAAAATACGTAAATCAGGACAATGCCGCCCAATGTTACCAGTTCCCTTTTATTATTGTTTATCGTCTTGCGGATGATGTTCATGCCTGCTTCCCTCCTATTGCATATTCCATTGCCAGCTCCTCACTGAACTGATCTCTCTCCATTTCTCCGGTCTTGCGTCCTTCGCACATCACGATTATGCGGTCGCTGAGCCCCAGCACCTCCGGAAGATCCGAGGAAATAACGATGACTCCTCTTCCATCCCGCGCAAGCTCTTCGATCAGGCGGTAGATTTCTGCTCTGGCTCCGACGTCCACGCCCTTGGTCGGCTCGTCAAAGATCAGAACATCCACGTCCGTGGAAAGCCATCTGCCGATAATCACCTTCTGCTGGTTCCCACCCGACATATGCGAGG